>JBKHBM010000109.1:0-15075 GCA_046542385.1 Desulfatibacillaceae bacterium
AAGCCGGCCACGGACGCAGGGTCAGGCCGGTGTGCCCCCCTTCCCTTCCCCTTTGCCCAGATGTTCCGCGAAAAACTGCCTGGCTTCCGCGAACAGGGCCCGCGCCTCCTCGGACCTCGGAGACATGGCGGGCAGGACGTGGGTGCTGCCCGGATACATCGTGAGTTTCGCGGGTACGCCACCGGATTCGGCTGCCCGGGCCACGTTGCGGGCGTCCTCGCGCAAAAGCTCCGCTTCCGCCGCCTGGATCAGGATGGGGCACAGTCCCGAGTAGTCACCGTAGCATGGCGATATGTGCGGATGTTTTTTGTCCTGGCCGCCCGCGTACATTCGGGAGATGTACCGGAGGTAGTAATCGGACAGGCGGCGGCGTCCCTCGAACCGATACCGGTACGACTTGTCGCACACGGCAAGGTCCGTGTAGGGACTGATAACCCAGGCGCAGGCGGGCAACGGGTCCCCGGCGTCGCGCAACGCCAGCAGAAGCGCCAGGGTCAGCCCCCCGCCGGCCGAGTCGCCGGCGATTGCCGTTTTCACTGGATCGGCGCCCCTTTCCAGCAGCCCCCGGTACACGGCCAGGGCGTCGTCCAAAGCCGCGGGAAACGGGTGTTCCGGGGCCAACCGATACCCGGCCACCACGCCGCGCGCCATGGCCACCCTGGACACGCCCGAGGCGAAGGCGCGATGGGAGAGCGGGGAGCCCATGAAGTAGGCCCCTCCGTGGAGGTACAACAGGGTCCGTCCGGACCCCTGTTCCCAGCCGGTGATCTCCTCCACGGGCACCCCGTTGATCTCGCCGGCGATCACTCCGGCCTTCTTCGGGGTCTTGCCCAGCCTGCCGGCGACGGTCTCCAGCGTTGTCCGCTGCCACCACACGGAAAACGGGCCGGGATTGAAAAGCATCCGCATGATCCGGTGAGGACCGCGACGGCGTCGCTTCCCTGTCCCGAAGGTGTCGGAAAGAGTGCGTGCGGTGTCATTCATGATGAACCTCGCGACATTTGCGGTTTTGGCCGCCTCGAAACCCGGGACGCCGGTCCGGGGGGGCCGGATTCGACGCCCTCGGACCGGACGTGCACGCCGGTGACCACGTGGCGGGGCGGACACGTTTCGTATCAGTCTGTTGAAAAACGCGATCTGCGGCGTTGCGGCGCGTTTCCCGTCAGTGCAGCGTACCATAAGTACGCCTTATTCCACGAATCTCGCGCGCCTTGCATCCCGTCGTTTTTGAACAGGCTGTAAATCTCGAGTTTTTCAACGGGCTGCTAGCATGCCGAAATTGATGTCAGGCAGGGGTCCGTTGACTGGCACGACGCAATCCCGGTACCGGAAGTTTCGACATGATGTCCCTGGCCATGGAGATGGGCGGCACGTCCGTCATCTCCGCGATCCTGGCGGTGCCCCGCTTCATGTAGCACTTGGCCATCAGGTTCAGCACGCCCATGAACCAGCCGATGGAGCCGGCGTCGCCCGACAACTTGAGCTCCCCGGCCATGACCGCCTTGGAGATGGCCTTTGGGTCCCCCGTGGCCATGGCGAACATGGCGCGCCACGCCACCTCGGAGCTTTTCCACGTCAGGGTGAAGTCCGGAGTCCTGTCCGACTTGTAACGCAGGCCGATGCGGCCTCCCCGGATGGTGAACCAGCCTTCCGGGCCGTCTTCCTCCGTATTCATCAAAAACACGGTGTCCTTTTCCCCGAGCCTCTGGGCAAAGTCATCCCAAAGCCGCGCGGCAACGCACACCCCCCGGGCCAGCCCCTGGAGCATGCCCGCGAAGAGCGCGTGGTGCATCTTTTCCGTCGCCCAGTCGGGCATTTTGTCGGTAATGGCGAGTTGCATGGGTTTCCTCCTTGTTCCGGACTGTTTTCCAACAATCCGGATTATGATGTTCCGGAGCCTCGGGAGCAAATGCGGGTCCGGCCGTTTCAGAATTTCATTTCCCCATGGAAGCTGCTGGTCCTGCCCAGCACGTCCTCCCAGTCCTTCCATCGCAGGCGTTCCAGCTCACGCCGCACCTGCTCGGGTCCGGGACCGGTGGGCTCCCGGGCGTGCTCCCAAATCATCTGGGCGGCGTCCAGCACGTCGTCCAGGGCCACGGGAGATTCGGCATAGAGGGTGAAATCCTTGGCGTAGCCCCCGGTCATCACGAATTCCTCCAGCCTCTCCACGTCCAGGGCAAGCCCCACCACCGTGGTTTGCAGGTCCCGGGCCTCGAACCGCGGCGAGTCCAGGCTCATGGACATGAGTTGAACCAGGGTGTCGCCCTTTTCCCGGGCACGATTGTACATGGCCTCCATCTCGATCCACAGGCTGCTCTTGGGGTCGATGGTGTCCTTTGCGTTGGCCACCGCGCTTTCCGCCTTGGTGCGGTAGAAGCTGAAATCGTGCAGGGCCCTCTGCCGGTGCTGGTACAGATGTTCCCGCGAGGGAACGGCACGGCACGAGGCCAGGGCCGTGGCCAGTATCAGCAAAAGAAGGGCCGCCGCCGCGGCCCGCGTATGGGATGATTTCATGGCATACCTCGAAAGTCCGGTCCCGCGGACAAGCCGGCATGACGCCGCACGGGTGAATCATACAGGAAAACGATTATTGGCGCGAGCGTTTTTTTACGCAAGTAAAATTTCAGCCCCCCCGGTATCCTTCCGGCGCTGCCTCATGTCTGCCCTCGTATCCCGGCCCACCACAGTCCCAGGGTCTCGTACACGAATCGCTCCGTCATGTTCATGTACTCGGAATCGGGCAGAAGCTCGTCCGAGCCGGCCGGAAACCAGTCCATTCCGGTGGCGAGATGCTGCGTGGGAGCGGGCACCGGATCAAGGGCCTGTCCCCGGAACAGGGCCATGGCCCGTGGCATGTGCGACGCGGAAGTCACCAGGACGAACGGGCTCCCGTTCACGGTTTCCCGGATGTACCTTGCCTCGTCCTTCGTGTCCCACGGCCTTTCTTCCAGAATCATGTCTCGTTCGGGAACGCCCAGCGCCAAAGCCACGGTGGCCATGGCTGCCGCGTTCGTCACCTGGTCGGTCACGGCCCCGCCGGAAAGGATCAGCCTGCTGCCGGGGTGCATGCGATACACGCGGATGCCCTCGACCAGCCTGACAACGGAATTCCGCCCCAGTTGGCTCGTGGGGGGCAGGGCCGGGTCCGCGGTGTTGCCGCCTCCCAGCACCACCACGTATTCGGGATCGAACCCCTTTTGCCTTTCGTACGCCGGGTACGCCCGCTCCTTGACCATGACAAGGGACTCCGCCACCGGTCCCAGGGAGAAGACGAAAACCAGGGCGAAACCGGCCGTGGTGAGCACGCGTCCCGCCTTCTTTCTTTTCGTGAACCACAGCAGGACCAGTCCCGCGACGCACAGAAACATGGCCACGGGCATGGGAAGGAGAAATGGTCCGACGATTTTCTTCAATACGAACATGGCACGAACACCGATGCGGCATGGATGGAACGGGAGGCGACGCGCGAACGGTGCGCCGCGGGACGCTGTTTTCTCAATGGGTACCACAGCGGCGGATGATTGTTCCATGTTTTTTTGGTTAAGCCGTCCAGGGGATTGTGCTTGAACAGGGCAGGTGCATTTGGTACGAAGGGTAACCGCCACGCGGCTTTCGGCCGTGCCTTCCGGCGGCGGGCGAGGTGCCATGGAGATTACGAGAAGACATACCCGGCCGGTGGTGGTCGGGGGCCTGCTAATTGGCGCGGGGGAACCCGTGGCCGTGCAGTCCATGTGCAACACGGACACCCGCGACGTCGAGGCCACGGCGGACCAGATCTGCCGCCTGGCGGCGGCGGGCTGCGAGCTGGTGCGGGTGGCCGTCCCGGACATGGAGGCGGCCAGGGCCATCGCGGACATCAAGGCCCGTATCGCCATGCCCCTGGTGGCGGACATCCATTTCGACCATCGGCTGGCCATTGCCGCGGCTGAAGCCGGCGCGGACGGCCTGCGCCTCAACCCCGGGAACATCGGCAGCCGGCAGCGGGTGGAGAAGGTGATCCGCGTGGCGGCCGAGCGGGACCTTGCCGTGCGGGTGGGGGTGAATGCCGGGTCTCTGGAAAAGGAACTGGTGGCCGAACACGGCGGGCCGACGGCCGCGGCCATGGTGGTGAGCGCATTGCGGCATGTCGAGGCCATCCGCGCCATGGGCTTCGACAATCTCAAGGTTTCCCTCAAGGCGTCGGACATCTTCCGCACCGTGGAGGCGCACCGGCTGTTCGCCAAGAAGAGCGACACCCCGTTGCACGTGGGCGTGACCGAGGCGGGAAGCCGGTACGCCGGGGTGGTCAAGTCATCCATCGGCATCGGCATGGTCCTGGCCGAGGGCCTGGGCGACACCATCCGGGTGTCCCTTACCGGAGACCCGGTGGTGGAGGTGCGGGTCGCGTGGCACATCCTGTCCGCCCTGCGCCTTAGGCAACGGGGCCCGGAAATCGTGTCGTGCCCTACCTGCGGACGTTGCGAGATCGACCTTCCGGCCGTGGTGGACGCCGTGGAGGAGGGCCTTGACGGGGTGACCGCTTCCATGCAGATTGCCATCATGGGATGCGTGGTGAACGGGCCGGGAGAGGCCAGGGAGGCGGACGTGGGCGTGGCCGGGGGACGCGGCCAGGCCATCTTGTTCAAGAAGGGCGAAGTGGTGGCCAGGATTCCGGAAAGCCGGCTGGCGGAAGTGCTGATCGAAGAGGCCCGGGCCCTGGCCAGGGAGCGGGAAGAGAAGGACCCGCAACGGGAGATCGACCGAAACAGAACCATATAAAGCCACGGGACAAAAGCGGAGGAGTACATGGGAAAGAAGGCCAAAAACGCCATCAGCCCGACAAGGTCCGAGGACTACCCGGAATGGTATCAGCAGGTCGTTCGCGCGTCCGACATGGCGGAGCGCTCGGTGGTGCGCGGCTGCATGGTCATCAAGCCATGGGGATACGCGGTGTGGGAGAACCTGAGCCGGTCCCTGGACGACATGTTCAAGGCCACCGGTGTCAGGAATGCCTACTTCCCCATCTTCATCCCCCTTCGCTTCCTGGAGCGTGAGGCAAAGCACGTGGAGGGCTTTGCCACCGAGTGCGCCGTGGTGACCCATCACCGCCTGGAAAAGGGCGAGGACGGCGGCCTGGTGCCCGCGGGCAGGCTGCAGGAGCCCCTGGTGGTGCGGCCCACCTCCGAGACCATCATCGGCGAGAGCTTCGCCCGCTGGGTGGAAAGCTACCGCGACCTGCCCATGCTGCTCAACCAGTGGGCCAACGTGGTCCGCTGGGAAATGCGGCCAAGGGTGTTCCTGCGCACTTCCGAGTTTCTGTGGCAGGAGGGACATACCGTGCATGCCACCAGGGAGGAGGCCGAGGAGCGTACGCTGCAAATGCTCAACGTGTACGCGGACCTCGCGGAAAACTTTCTGGCCATGCCCGTGTTGAAGGGAAGGAAGACCGAGGCGGAGCGTTTTCCCGG
The DNA here is from genome assembly GCA_046542385.1 of Desulfatibacillaceae bacterium. Lineage (GTDB taxonomy): Bacteria > Desulfobacterota > Desulfobacteria > Desulfobacterales > Desulfatibacillaceae > JBKHBM01. The sequence goes on from JBKHBM010000109.1 coordinate 5,448, forward strand.
GGCCGTGGACACCATGTGCATCGAGGCCATGATGCAGGACAGGAAGGCCCTGCAGGCGGGAACGTCCCATTTTCTGGGGCAGAACTTCGCAAAGGCGTCCGGCATCCAGTTCCAGAGCGAGAAGGGCGAGCTGGAGTTTGCCTGGACGACGTCCTGGGGCGTGTCCACACGGCTCATCGGCGGCCTCATCATGACCCACGCGGACGACGACGGCGTGGTCATCCCCCCGAAAGTCAGCCCGTCCCATGTGGTGTTGATGCCCATACTGAAGGACCCGGACAAGAGCGCCGGGGTGATGGAGTACACGAACGCCCTGGCCGATGAGCTGCGGCAGGTCCGCTACCACGGCAAAAACGTGGTGGTGGAGGTGGACGACCGGGACATCGGCGGGGCCAAGGGTTGGGAGTGGATCAAGAAGGGCATCCCTGTCCGCGCGGAGATCGGTCCCCGGGACATGGCGGAAAACGCGGTGTTCATGGCCCGCAGGGACCTGCCCGCCAACAAAAAGACGTCGATGCCCAGGGACCGGTTCGTGGCGGAATTCGCCGACATCCTGGACGACATCCAGCATAACCTGTTCCAGGCCGCGCTGGACAACCGGGAGCAAAACACCCGGACCGTGGACGGGAAATCGGACTTCTACGACTACTTCACCCCGTCCAACCCCGAGGAAAGGGACATCCACGGCGGTTTCGCCCTGTCCCACTGGTGCGGTGGCGGCGACTGCGAGGCCCGAATCAAGGAAGACCTGGCCGTAACCATCCGGCTGGTGCCCTTTGACCAGGAGAGGGAGCAGGGCGAATGCGTGTGCTGCGGCAAACCCTCCGAGGGCAGGGTGGTGTTCGCCAAATCCTACTGATCGCGCGGGACAGCCCGGTTCGCCCCGGAAAGGGATAAAACGCCTCCGGCCGCGTCGATTTTTCCGGCGTGGACCGGAGGCTTTGTTTTTCCGGGTTTGCGCGGAACCCGCGGGTGTTTTACATTCCGACAGGCGCCGTCCGATTTGTGCGGCCCGCAGTACGGTATTTGCAACCCCGGATTGCGCCGGTCAGACGAGGAACATCCACGACGGCTCCCAATCGGCTTGGACTGGCCGCCGGATTGGAGGCGGCAGGCTCATGATACGAATTTCCGACATCATAGACCAGGTGCTCGACTACAGCCCCGACGCGGACACCGACTTCATCAACCAGGCGTACATCTACTCCGCCAGGGTCCACGAGGGGCAGGAGCGCCTTTCCGGCGAACCCTACCTGACCCATCCCCTGGCCGTGGCCCACATACTGGCCGAGCTGGAACTGGACGAGGGAAGCATCGCCGCCGGGCTTCTGCACGACGTGGTCGAGGACACCCACGCCAGCATCCAGGAACTGGAATCCGTGTTCGGCCGGGAACTGGCCCACCTGGTGGACGGCGTCACCAAGATCAGCACCCTGTCCTTCCGTTCCTCCAGGGAACGCCAGGCCGAGAACATCCGCAAGATGATTCTGGCCATGGCCGACGACATCCGCGTCATCCTCATCAAGCTGGCGGACCGCCTCCACAACATGCGGACCATCCAGTTCCACACGGAGGCCAAGCAACTCTACATCGCCCGGGAAACCCTGGACATCTACGCCCCCATTGCCAACCGGCTCGGTATCTACTGGATCAAGAAGGAACTGGAGGACCTGTCCTTCGCCATCCTGGAGCCGGAAAAGTACCGCACCATCGAAACCGCCGTCCACACCAAGCGCGAGGAGCGCGAGGAATATATTCGGAAGCTCGGCCGGATCATCGAGGAGAAACTGGCCGGCAACGACCTGCACGCGAAAGTCAGTGGCCGCTATAAACATTTTTACAGCATATACAACAAGATGCGGCGCCAGCACCTCAACATCGAGGAAATCTACGACCTGATCGCCTTTCGCATCATCCTGGACAACGTGAGCCAGTGCTACCTGGCCCTGGGCCTGATCCACGACATCTGGCGGCCCGTGCCCGGCAAGTTCAAGGACTACATCGGCAATCCCAAGCCCAACATGTACCAGTCCCTGCACACCACCGTGGTGGGGCCTTACGGCAATCGCGTGGAGATACAGATACGGACCGGGGAGATGGACCGGGTGGCCCGTTACGGAATCGCGGCCCACTGGAGCTACAAGGAGGGGGGAAGCGCGGACGAGAAGACCCAGCGGGCGTTTGCCTGGATACAGAACATCGTCGAGCACCACCGCGACATCAAGGACCCCAGGGAATTTCTGGAAAGTGTGCGCATCGAGCTGTTCCCGGACGAGGTCTACGTGTTCACGCCGGAGGGAGACGTCATGTCCCTGCCCCAGGGCGCCACTCCGGTGGATTTCGCCTATGCCATCCACACGGAGGTGGGCAGGCAGTGCGTGGGCGCCAAGGTGAACGGCAGGATGGTTCCGTTGCGGAGCGAGCTGAAGACCGGAGACAGCGTGGAGATCATCACGCAAAAGAACCACGTGCCCAGCAAGGACTGGCTGTCCTTTGTCAAGACGGCGAAGGCCAGGTCCAAGATACGGCAGTTCATCAAGGCCGAGGAGAAGGAACGCAGCCTGTCCCTGGGGCGGGAAATGTGCGAAAAGGCGTTCAAGCGTCACAAGCTGAGCCTGAACTCCCACCTCAAGGGAGACGACCTGCCCCGGGTACTGCACGAGCTGGGATACAAACACGTGGACGACATGCTGGCCGCCGTCGGCTACGGAAAACTCACGCCGCTGCAGGTGCTCAGGAAATTCGTGCCCAGGGAGGAGGCCCCGCAGAAGGACGAAAGGACTATCCAGGCCCAGGCGCAGGCGGCCGGCAGGAAGGACGACACCGGAGTCTTCGTCAAGGGCCTGGACGACATTCTCATACGTTTCGCCAAGTGCTGCAATCCGGTGCCCGGAGATCCCATCGTGGGTTACATTACCCGGGGTTTCGGGGTCACCGTGCATCGCTCCAACTGCAAGAATGCGGCGAACGTGGACCCGGAGCGGGCCATCGAGGTGTCCTGGGGCAGGGAGGCGGACAATTCCTTTCCGGTAAGGCTCTACATCAAGGGCATGGACCGGCTGGGGCTGTTGGCGGACATCACGGGCGTGATCAGCAAGATGGACAGCAACATAGTCAACCTGAACACCCGCACCGGAGACGGCGACTTCGTGGACTGCTACCTCACGGTGTCCGTGCCCAGCAAGAGCCACCTGGACAGGGTGATCCGGGCGATAAACAAGGTGCCCAGCGTCGAGTCCGTGCAACGTCTGTCCAAGTGAACGCGCCTTCGGGCCGCCTCGACGATTCCGTCGCCGCCGGCACGGGTCGTTTCATGCCAGGTCGCCTCCGGTGAAGCATGCCGGGTTCCGGGACCACTCACGGATTCAGCACCCCGTTCTCCCGATCAGGTTTTTGGCCGCCCGGACCAGTTCACCCGGCGCCACGTCCTTGTTCATGTAACAATCGGCTCCGGCGCGCTCGGAGGCGGCACGGTATTCAAGCCCATTGTGGTTGGTGAGCATCATAACGCGGGTGTTCCGGTTTTCCTCCTTGATGGCGGTGGTCGCCTTGAAACCGTCGATCCCGGGCATCCTGTAGTCCATGAACACGAGGCACGGATGGCGCGCCGCCGCGACGTCGCAGGCCTCCTCACCGTCTCGGGCTTCCAGGATGGTTTTTTCCGGGAAATGCATTTTCAGAAGGTCGACGAAGACCTCCCGGAAAAGGGGATTGTCGTCCACCACGAGGAATGTATTGTTTTCTCTCATCGTACTTTCCGGCATATTACCGGCCTTCGACCTGTTCGTCATAGGGTTCGTGCAGTGGCGGGTCGGGCCCCCGGATCCAAAGGCATTGCCTTGTCCGGTGCGCCTCGTGGTAATCGGCCGCCAGTCCGCGGTTGTTTCCGTCTTCATATACGACAGGGACCTGTTTCGCCCTCATATTGACTTTACTGTAAATCACCTCCATGGTATATGGGATCGACACCTTATACACGAAGACAGAATCCTGTAGTATAATGTAGTATAATATGGAGCGGGTCTACTCCACGTTGTCCGTTTTCCGGCAGGGAAAGGCTGATCCTGCCCGGACTCCGATCATTGTCTCTTTGTTGAACATCGCGAAAATATCGCGATACGGGTGGGCATGACGGAAGCGCCGGGCAATGACGCCCCGATTTTGAACTTTGCGCACTTGGGGATAAGGTAATGAACAAAAAGACGCGGATAGTCATAGCCGAGGACCACACCATACTGCGGGAAGGTTTGCGGTCCCTGCTCGAGTCCAGGCAGGAATTCGCCGTGGTGGGAGAGGCCCGGGACGGCCTGGAAGCCATCCAGCAGGTGGACGAACACGAACCCGACCTCGTGCTGCTTGATCTCTCCATGCCCAAGATGAACGGGATAGCGGCGGTGAAGGAAATCAAGAGGCGGCACGGGAACACCAGGGTCCTGGCCCTTACCGTGCAAAAATCCGAGGACTACGTTCTGGAGACACTGGCGTCGGGCGCCGAGGGATACTGCCTCAAGGACGCGAGCAGCTCCGAATTGCTGGTGGCCATAAACAACGTGATGTCCGGCAAGCGGTACATCGCCCCCGGCATCTCGGACCAGGTCCTGGAGGGTTACCTCGAGGGCAAGAAGACGCTCAAGACGAAGAGTTCCTGGGACGAACTCACCCAGAGGGAGCGCGAAGTCCTCAAGCTCATCGGCGAAGGCCACAAGAACAAGCAGATCGCGGACATCCTGTGCATCAGCGTGAAGACCGTGGAGAAGCACCGGGCCAACATCATGGACAAGCTGGACCTCCACAACGCCTCGGCCCTGACCGCGTACGCCATCGAGAGGGGGCTCGTGACGCGGTAGCCGCCGCGAACAGCCAACAAGCGAGGCCGGTCCCCGGGGATTGGGGAGCCGGCCATTATGTTTGCTGGCGTGGACGGGACATGGTCATCCTCCACCCACCTTGGGGAAAACGCCGATCCTGTCCCCGGGTTCGAGGCGCTGGCTCATCAAGGCTTGCCTGCCATTGACGAACACGGTGTTCACCTCGTCCAGGGGCAGGCCCACCCGCCGGATCACGTCGCCTGCGGTTTCCCCGGGGACCACGGGAAACCGGTCCGCGTTTTCCGGCTGGTACCCGCCCAGGGTGGCGAAGCAACGAAATTCGATGTGCGCCTCGTCGTCCATGGCCCCTTGCGGGAAGGCGGCCCGCTGGCGCGCCCTCCCGCATCCTTTCGTCTTCGTCTCAGACCTTGGCTCCCTGCATCTCCTCGGCCGTGAAGTCCCACGTGGTGTTATGCGGCGGCAGCGGCTCCGTCGAGAAAAACCGGGGAAGCTGGTCATGGGCCTTGGTGAATCCGGCCCGTTCGTTGAAATCCTGTTCGTCCTTGAGTGTGCTCACCCCCAGCGCCACGAAGTCGTCCGACGAAAAACTCCTGCCGAAGCGGGCGCCGACGAGGTCGGCCATGGTCTGTACGCCGTCCTCGTTGTCCAGCACGGCGAAGGCCACGAACAGGCAGAACCCGCAGGAGTCTATGGAGGCGGTGGCGACCTGGAGATTCTTGGAGAGCTCGACCTGCCCCTCCTTGCTGAGGGGGTCCACGTGGCCGCCCACGTTGAGCACGTTCTGGCAGATGGCGTAACCCGCCGTGTGGTCGGCGCCCTGGGTGGATGTGCAGTAGGTCACTCCGATGCCCTTGGTGGACCTGGGGTCGTACGCCGGCAGGGACTGGTTCTTGACCACCGCCACCCGGTCGATGCCGTACGCGTCGCCCAGGAACCTGGCGCCGTTGCCCACGATCCTGCCCAGAGGGTCGGACGGGTCGCCGACCCGGCGCAGCAGCCCGATGGCGGCCTTGCCGTCGCCCCAGGGGATGATCCCGGCTTCCATGGCCACGGCCAGGGTGTTGCCCATCTCGATGGTGTCCAGGCCGAACTCGTCGCAGGTACGGTCCATCACGGCCAGGTCGTCCAGGTTATCGATGGTGGTGTTGGCGCCCAGCGCCCACAGGGTTTCGTACTCGAAACCCGAGGTGAGGTACTCGCCCTTTTCGTCCATGTACATCTGGGAGCACTGAATCACGCATCCCGGGTGGCATCCCTCCCTGGTCTTGCCTCCGCGTTTTTCGATGATCTCCGCCATCTTCTCGCCGGAGATGTTCGGCGCCTTGTCAAAGCGGCCGTCCCGGAAGTTCTTCGTGGGCAGCGCGCCCGCCTCGTTGATGATGTTGATGAGCACGGCCGTGCCGTAGGAGGGCAGGCCACCGCTGGTCACCGGGTGCTCCTTGAGCATGGCGGCCCAGCGCTTGGTGGACGTCTTGAACGCGTCCACGTCCTCGGCCTTTACCCGCTCGCCGCCGGAAGGATCGACCACCAGGGCCTTGACCTTCTTGGAGCCCATGACCGCACCCAGCCCCCCACGTCCCGCCGACCGGGTGGGCCGTCCCGACGGGTCGGTGAACTGGATGGTGGAGGCCTGCCTGCACGTCTCGCCCCCCGGACCGATTACGGCCCAGGCGTTCTTCTCGCCAAAGGCCTTGTGTACCGGCTCCACGCAATTGTACGTTGTCTTGCCGGCCAGTTCTCCCGCGTCGTGGAATTCCACGCCGTCGGCGGAGATCCTCAGGGCGCACCAGTCCGCGTCCTCGTCGGGCTTGTCCTCCAGCACCACCGCTGCAATGCCCAGCCTGGCGAGGGCCAGGGCCACGGTGCCGCCGGCGTTGCTCTCCTTGATTCCGTGGGTCAGCGGAGACTTGCCGCCAACGGAAATGCGGCCTGAATTGGGAGCCGTGGTCCCGCACAAAAGGCCGGGCGCGAACACCAGTTTGTTGGCCGAACTCAACGGATGCGCGTCCGGAGGCACCTCTTTTGCTATGATACGGGATGTCAGGGCTCTGCCCCCCAGGAACCCCATGTCCGAAAGATTTTCGACACGATGCGTCCGGTCCCTGGTATTGATGCGGATAATTTTGTCCATGGCTTGCTCCTCCCTGTTTCGCGAGGTGGGAATGGTCCGGCGACGCGGTGGGGGCCGAAGATGAATTCGGTCGCGGCGCTCGGAGGGATCAATGTCGCCTGCGCAACCTCGATTGTCATGCAAGCTATGTACCGGCGTTCCCACGGCCCGGAACCGGACGCACCGGGTCGGCCGGGGGCCACCGTCGCGGCGGTTTTGCCCGCATCAAACCGCGAGTTCGGAGCGCGCCCTCCCGGGTCCGGGATTTCCCCAGGCAGTAACGATACTACGAAACGTCGGAAAAAAGGAGATGCCATGAAGGAGGAAGAGGCGAAATGCCGCATAAGACTGAGCGTTTCAGGGACATTTCTTCCTGCCCTGGCCGACCTCCTGCAGCGCGGGGTCCGCGTGAGAGCCAGGGTCGGAGTCCCGGTGCGGGTTTTTCTTACAAGGGAACTGGGTATCGATCCCGGTTACGTGGAGGACGCCATCCAGACCGTGTTTCTGGACGGCAGCCCGGTGGACGACATCGACGCCGCGACAGTCCCCGACGGGGCAAGGCTGGCGCTGGCCGCGTCCATGCCCGGCCTTGTAGGCATATCCATGCGTCGGAACAGCCCGGGTTCCTTCATCCGTTCGGGCATCAGCCACCGGGCGGCCCCGGCGGGGGACGAGGAGAAGGAGGGCCTGGTGCTGGTGTGCCTGTACAATCTCGTTCAGAGGGACCTTGCCCGGGATTTCCTGGAGCGGGGGTTCTTCCTGGAAGCCTCCATGCTGGCGGAGTTTTTCCTGAGGAACCCCGAGGTGCCCGGCACCGGACGCATGGAGGTAAACAACGTCGAGACGGGGCGCGCCGAGGTGCTTGCCCTGCTGGAAGGCCAGGGCGTTGCCCCGGTGTTTTTCAGCGCCCGTTTCGACAACGGCGGCGTTGACGGCACCGGCCCAAAGGAGTAATAACCAATTCCTGAATCCGTGAGCGCTCCCGGGGGCGCGAAGCCGGCATGGCGGGGAATCCGTTCACCCGCCGGGTGAAACCGGGCCGTGGCAAGTATTTAAGGTAAGTCCGCCCCACATTTTTTACGAATGCCCGTTATTGTCGCCACGGATTCAGCATCTTTAAAAATTCGCCGTTCCCCCCGGACAAAACAACCAGGACGGCGCCCGGCAACCCTTGGACCCGTCACGGGTGCGTCCGCAAACGGAGCCTTTCCATGACCCAGCCCAGGATTCCCTTTTCCCGTAAACGCCGGCTCATGGAGCTGGCCTTCAAAATGAACCGCCAGAACAAGCTGCCGATCCCGGTCACCTCCGAGCTTCTGGACTGCTTCGACCTCGTGATCACGCCCGAGGAATGCGACTTCCTCCTGGGTTTCGACCCGCGGCCCCGGACCTACGAGGAGATCCTGGCCACCAGCGGATTACCCGCCGAGAGATGCGAAAATCTGCTGGAGACATGTCTTCACAAGGGTCTGGTCTGGGCGGTGCAACCCAGGGGCCGGCCAAGGCGCTACGTGCTGGCCTCCATTCTGGTCGGGTGGTTCGAGCTCCAGCTGGCCCGGGGGCTTGAAACTCCCCGGGAACAGGAGTTCGCCCGCCGCCTGGACCGGCTGTTCAAGACATGGGGCAAGCTCAACTACTTTCCGGTGCGAAACGTGCAAAACATGGTCGCGCGCCACCTCACGAGGCCCTTTCAGACCATAGCGCCCATCGACCCGGAGGGACGGGCCCCGAAACGGCGCGGCATCAAGGTGGACAGGCGGGTCGCCTTTGACGGGATGAACATCTATACCACCGAAATGGTGCATCGGCTGCTGGACAGATACCCGGACACCATAGCGGTCATGCACTGCTTCTGCCGCCAGTGGCGGAAGATGGTGGACGATCCGTGTTCGCTGAAGGTGCCCGTGGACGTGTGCCTGGTGGTGGGCGAGTTCGGCAGGAACGTGGCGGAACAGGGTTTCGGCCGCCAGGTGGACAGGAAGGAGGCCCTCGGAATCCTGGATCGGGCCAGGAAGCGGGGGGCGGTGCATCAGGTCTTTCACGACCAGGACGACATCGACCAGCCGCACGCCGCGATATGCAACTGCTGCTGGTGCTGTTGCGGGGTCCTGGGCTCCTACAACCGGGGAATCACCCCCCTGCACTACCGCTGCCATGCCCGCGCCGTGGTGGCGCACGCGGATGCGTGTAGCAGCTGCGGGCTCTGCGCCAGGTTCTGCCCCACCAACGCCCTGTCCGTGGACGGCGGGGAGCCGGTGCTGGACAGTGAAAAATGCATCGGCTGCGGCCAGTGCGCCTATCAGTGCCCGGAGGGCGTGTTCCGCCTGGAAGCGGGGGACCGGGACGTTCTGCTGCCGGTTCTGCCGCCGGACAGGACGCGCCTCGCTCCGTGACTTTGGTGTCGTGAAAGGGTTGAGGCGACAGGGCCGGCCTGGTCAACACCTCGGGAAAAATCAGGTATATTTGCGGATTTGCTTGAAATCATTCTGTCTTTCTGATAATTTCAGACACCTGAATCCGTGAGCGGTCTCTGGTGGTGCGGAGGCAAGGAAGAGACCGCCCCAAGGGTGAAAAATCTTTCACCCGCCGGGTGAAACGAAGATTTGTTCAAGAACACGCAAAAAGCCCGACTCATAGCAGCCCGTTGAAAAACTCGAAATTGGCAGCCTGTTCAAAAACGATGAGATGC
>JBKHBM010000110.1:0-15073 GCA_046542385.1 Desulfatibacillaceae bacterium
TGACGAGAAATGAAGCGCAACGCCGCAGATCGCGTTTTTCAACAGGCTGATAGGGTTCTTGAAATTTTTTCAGTATTTTCGTCACGGATTCAGGAGGTATCCTGACGTAGTGGGGGCACGTCGCCGGATACCGCGTTCAATCTCCCTTGGCGGACGGGGAGACTCCCGGCGCCCGGGGGGACCATCAGGGGCGCCGCCATTACAGGAAGTGCAGGCCCGGGCTTTCCCGATACTCGAAATCGCAAGACCTGCGCTTGGCCCGGGCGGGATTCAGGGTTGGGGTGTCTTAAATGAAACTGCTTATTGCCGACGATGAGCTGACCACCAGGGCATTGCTCGGTCGCGCGGCGCGAAAATGGGGTTACGAGGTGGTCGAGGTCGTGGACGGCCAGGCGGCCTGGGAGGAACTTACCTCCGACGACCCTCCGAGGATAGCCCTCCTGGACTGGGTCATGCCCAACATCGAGGGCGTGGAGATCTGCCGCCGCCTCGTGGAGCAACCTCCGAACGTTCTCATCTATACCATCCTGCTCACCAGCCGCGAGGAAAAGGACGACCTCATATACGCCCTGGACAGCGGCGCCCACGACTACGTGATCAAACCCGTGCACCGGGAGGAACTCCGCAGCCGGGTGGCCGTGGGGCGGCGCCTGGTGGACGCCCACGACAAACTCCTGGACCTCAACCGCCTCAAAAACAAATTTCTGGGCATGGCCGCCCATGACCTCCGGAACCCGCTCATCTCCATTCGCGGACTCAGCGAAACCCTCGTCGAAAACGACTTCATCGGCAGCGAGGAGGAAAAGCACGAGATCCTGGTCACCATCAACAAGGCCGCGGACCAGATGATCAGCATCGTGAATGACTTTCTGGACGTGTCCATGATCGAAAGCGGCACCCTGGACATCCGCAGGGAGGAAAAAAGCCTCAAGCGGGTGGTGGAAAGGTGCATTCGCCTGCTGGAAGGCCAGGCCCGGCGCAAGGACATGGAGATCCACTCGAACCTCGAGGACATCGAGCCCTTCGGTTTCGACCCCAAGAGAGTCACCCAGGTCGTCGACAACCTCCTCAGCAACGCCGTGAAGTACTCGCCCTACGGCGCGTCCATCTGGGTCAAGCTGACCCGTAGCGGGGATTTCGCCCGGATATCAGTCATCGACCAGGGCCAGGGCCTGTCCGAGGAGGACCAGGCGCGGCTGTTCTCCGACTTCCAGCGGCTAAGCAGCAAGCCCACCGGCGGCGAGATCAGCACCGGCCTGGGCCTTGCCATCTGCAAAAAGATCGTGGACGCCCACGGCGGCAAGATGGAGGTTCGCTCCAAGCTGGGAGCGGGCTCGGCATTCGGGTGCGTGCTGCCCATCACTCCGGACGCCGTGATCGACCACCTGGGCGCCGTGGAACTGGAGGTACACCCGGCCTGCGCGGGAGGCGGCAAACAGTAATTCCGGACAGTCCGGTTTGGAATGCAACGCCCCGGCCGGCCGGCGCCGTTCGCCTTGTGGCCGTCCGCTGAAAAACCCGGAATCGACATCCAGTTTAATAACGATGAGATGCAAGGCGCGCGAATTCCGGGGAGGTTGCCTGCCTGGAGTACGCTGCACCGACGAGAAACGCGCCGCAACAGAGCAGATCGTTTTTTTCAACAGGCTGTTACCGGAACAGGAAGGTGCGACGGCGCTCGTCCAGCCGCGTGATTCCGGCGTCCTCGGCGGCCTGTAGCGCCTGCCGGAAATCGGAGTCGGAAAGCGCTTTGTCCAGTTCCGGGACCTTGTCCACGTCTCCCATGGGCCGCCACTGTGGCATGATGTTGACATAGGTGTCGCGGGACACCTCGTTGGCGAGGAACTCCATGACCTCGCGGGTTCCGGCGTGGCCGTCTGGCAGCACCAGGTGCCGCACCAGGAGTCCCCGGGTGGCGACGCCGTTTTCATCCAGGGCGAGGTCTCCCACCTGCCGATGCATTTCCACGACAGCCTCCCTGACCCGGGCGGGGTAGTCCGGGGCGTTGCAGGCCTTTTTTGCGATGCCCGAATCAAGGAACTTCACGTCCGGCATGTAGATGTCCACGACGCCGTCGAGCAGTTTGAGGGTTTCCACGGAATCGTACCCGCTCGAATTGTACACGATGGGCAGGCGCACGCCGTGGGCAGCCGCGATCTCCACGGCCTCCAGTATCTGCGGCGCCACGTGGCCGGGAGTCACGAAATTCACGTTGTGGCACCCCATTTCCTGCAGCTCCAGCATGCCTCCCGCGATCCGGTCCGCGCCCATTTGCCGGCCTTCGCCGCCATGGCTTATCTCGAAGTTCTGGCAGAACACGCACAGAAGGTTGCAATTGGCAAAAAAGATGGTGCCCGAACCCCCGGTACCCACCAGGGGCCGCTCCTCCCCGAAATGAGGCCCCGCGCTGGACACCACGGCCTCCGCCCCGGTCCGGCATACGCCGAGTTCGCCCTCCAGGCGGTTCACCCGGCATCGCCTCGGGCACAATTCGCAACACTCCATGCCGGCTCGCGCTTTCTCCACACGGCGGCTCAATTCTCCGGATTCAACCAGGGCCATGTAGGCCGGGACATGTTCGGCCATGGACTTGCTCCTTGGACGCGGGGGTTGGCTTGTGCCCCGAGTATAGCAGAGTGGGGCGAAATGGTTAACCCGGTTTGGGAAGGGCGTTTAAAACAAGGTGGCGCCATTGTTGCCCCCACATGTATGCAAGAGGGCCCGCGCCCTCGGAATACGGCCCTCTGGCGCAACGAGGGGTTGTCCGTTACGCATGCCGGACAGTAACCGGCACCCATGGCCGTTTGCCATGGCCCCTCCGGTGCATTACATTGAACCTGAATCCGTGACGAAAATATTGAAAAAGCTTTCAAAAATCCCATAAATCGGGCTTTTTGCGTGTTCTTTAACAAATCTTCGTTTCACCAGTTGGGTGAAAGGATTTTTCGCCCTCCGGGGCGGCCTCATGCGGCGCGTCCGCGGCGTCAGAGCCCGGCCGGCGTACTTCAGTACAGCCGGCAGGTCTCTTTCTTGCATCCGCACCACCTGAGACCGCTCACGGATTCAGGTTGATATTCGGCACGGCACTCCACACCGCCGCACGGACCGCCGGCTGTCTCATGGTCCGGACCCGGACACGAGCCATCCCCTATCACTCCCCCAACTCCCCAGGGACAGGTATGATGAAACGGACCAACAAACGCGAAACGTGGCAACCCGGTTTTGGCGGCATCCTGGCCGTCCTGGCGGTTGCCGGCCTGTGCCTCGCCCTTGCGGCCTCGGGAATCGCCAAGGAGGAATCCATGCCCACGGAAAAGCTGCTTGACAAATGCCCCCTCAAACTGGTCGACCGGGAAGACGCCCGCGGCAAGGTGGAACTCGCCGAAAAGGAGTGGCGCCAGCGCATGTCCGAACACGTTTTTCACATCACCAGGGAAGCCGGCACCGAACGAGCCTTCCACAACCAGTACTGGGACAACAAGGACGAGGGCGTCTATCAGTGCGCCGCCTGCGGCAACCACCTGTTTTCCTCGAAGACCAAGTTCAGGTCCGGCACCGGCTGGCCCAGCTTTTACGAGCCTGTCGCCCCGGACGCCGTGGCCACCAGGGAGGACCGGAGCCTTTTCAGCACCCGGACCGAGGTTCTGTGCGCCCGGTGCGACTCCCACCTGGGCCACGTGTTCAAGGACGGGCCCGAGCCAACGGGCCTCCGGTATTGCATGAATTCCGCCTCCCTGGAGTTCTGCCCCGTGGACCTCTGACGAACCCCGGGTTCCGGGGAGTGGGTATGACGGTCTGGCGCATCGACCGAAAATGGGGAGGGGCTGGGAACTTCAACGGGACCGGGGACGACATGAATCGAAAACTGGTAACGCGGATTGTGGTGGTCGCGCTGATCGTGGGGCTGATCGTCCTGTTCAAGGCGCTCGGCCTGGGCGAATACTTCACCCTTTCCTACATCAAGGCCAGGCAGGGCCAGTTCATGCAGATGTACCAGGCGAACCCGGCCCTGGTGCTGGGCTCCTACTTTGCCGTCTATGTCGCGGTCACGGCCCTGTCCCTGCCGGCCGCGGCCGTTCTGACCCTCCTTGGAGGGGCCCTTTTCGGGTTCTGGGCGACGCTTGTCGCGGTGTCCTTTGCCAGCACCATCGGCGCCACCCTGGCCTGCGCCGCGGCCCGGTTCGTTCTCCGGGAATGGGTGCAGGACAGATTCGGGGCCCGGCTGGAAAGGATCAACCGGGGCGTGGAGCGTGAAGGCGCATTTTACCTGTTCACCCTTCGCCTTGTCCCCCTGTTCCCCTTCTGGCTCATCAACCTGGCCATGGGGCTGACCCGCATGAGGATGTGGACGTTCTACTGGGTGTCCCAGGTGGGCATGCTGGCCGGCACGGCGGTGTACGTGAACGCGGGAAAGCAGCTGGGAGAAATACAAAGGCTGGGAGACGTCATGTCCGTGGAGCTTCTGGTGTCGTTCGCCATTCTGGGGATATTTCCCCTGGCCGCCAAAAAGTTCCTCGATCTCTACAGGAAAAAAACGGGGCGCAAGGCGGTGGAGGAAATCGCCAAACAGGAATCGCCAACCTGAGCGGAGGCGTACAATGGAAATGACGGTTTTCGGGGCACACGATTACGACTACGACGTGGGAATACTGGGCGGAGGCGCGGCAGGCCTCACCGTGGCTTCGGGCGCGGCCCAACTGGGAGCGAAAACCCTGCTTGTCGAAAAGGAGGGTCGACTGGGCGGCGACTGCCTGCATTTCGGGTGCGTGCCATCCAAGACCCTGATTCGCTCCGCCCGGGTGTATCACCTGATGAAGAACGCCGAAAAATATGGCCTGCCCCGGGTGGACGCGCCGCCGGTGGATTTTGGGGACATCGCCGCCCGCATCGCGAAGGTGGTGGCCCAAATACAGAAGCATGACTCGGAGGAGAGATTCTGCGGCCTCGGCGCCAGGGTGCGGTACGGAGAGCCGGTGTTTACGGACGAGCACACCGTGGAGCTCAGGGGCGAACGCATCACCGCGGACAAGTGGGTGATCGCCACGGGGTCGTCGCCGGCCGCGCCGCCCATTCCCGGCCTGGACACGGTGGACTACTTCACGAACAGGGAGATATTCCACCTGGATCACCTGCCCGACTCCATGATCGTGCTGGGAGGCGGTCCCATAGGAATCGAGATGGCCCAGGCGTTTTCGAGGCTGGGGACCCGTGTGACGGTGGTGGACCGGGGCGGCCAGATCCTGGGCAAGGAGGATCCGGACATGGCGGCCGTCGTCCAGCGCGCCATGTCGATGGATGGTGTAGAGTTCTGCCTGAATACCCAGGTGCAGTCCGTGCGCGAACACGCCGGGGCCAGGGAGGTCACGGTGAAGACACCCGAGGGCGGCGAGCAGGTGCTGCGGGCCGAGGCCCTGCTGGTGGCCCTGGGCCGGGTCGCCAACGTCATGGACCTGGGCCTCGATTCCCTGGGAATGGAGGCCGGGCCGCGCGGCATTGCCGTGGACGACCGCATGCGCACGAAACACAAGCACATTTTCGCCTGCGGCGACGCGGCCGGCGGCTACCAGTTCACCCACGTGGCCGGATACGAAGGCGGCGTGGTGCTGGCCAATGCCGTGTTCCGGATTCCACGCAAGGCGGACTACACGAACGTCTGCTGGTGCACGTACACGGACCCCGAGCTCGCATCCATCGGGATGAACGAACGGGCGGCCACGGAAGCCGGGATCGGGTACCAGGTTATCGAGGAGCCCTTTTCCGCCAATGACCGCGCCCTCGCCGAGGAGGAACAAGAGGGCAAGGCCAAGCTCTTACTGGATGAAAAGGAAAACCCCATCGGCGTGCAGATTTGCGGCCCACACGCGGGTGAACTCATCAGCGAGTGGGTGGCCGCCTTCGCGGGCAAAGCCAGGCTAAGCGCCCTGGCCGGGGCCATCCACCCCTATCCCACGCTGGGAGAGATGGGCAAGAAACTGGCCGGCGACGTGTTGCAGCCCAAGGTGTTTTCCTCGAAAATGAAAAAGGGGCTGCACTTCGTGTTCGCCACCAAGGGCCGGGCATGCCACCCGGAGCAGAACGGATGAAGCAAGCCAGGACCTGAAGAGGACCTGAATCCGTGATGAAACTATTGAATAACCCTTCAAGGATCCCATAAGCCGGGCTTTTTGAATGTCCTTGAACAAATTTTCGTTTCACCCGGTGGGGGAAAGGATTTTCGCCCTTGCGGACCGGCCTCATGCGGCGCGTCTGCGGCGTCAGAGCCCGGTCGGCGTACTTCAGTACAGCCGGCAGGCCTCTTCCTTGCATCCACACCACCTGAGACCGCTCACGGATTCAGGCCTGAACAGCCCGTTGAAAAACTCGAGATTGGCAGCCTGTTCAAAAACGATGAGATGCAAGGCGCGCGAATTTCTAGGAATAAGGCGTACTTATGGTACGCCGCAATGACGAGAAATGAAGCGCAACGCCGCAGATCGCATTTTTCAACAGGTGTGAAATGTCTTGACTGCGACTGGTTGCTTAACCGACAATAATCGTTGATTTTTCCCCGGTTTTCCCTCGGCGGGAAGCCGAGGCGCGCCGCGTGACCATCTGTACAGGAGAACGGAATGACCAAGATCCACGAACTAGGCGACCTCGGCCAGTCTGTATGGCTGGAGTACGTCAGGAGAAACACCTTGACCACCGGTGTGCTGGACCGGCTCGTTGAAAAGGGGCTGGGCGGCGTGGTGGCCGATCCGGTGGTGTTTCGCACGGCGGTGTCAGGCGGCATGGATTACGACGAGGCCCTTGTGCGGTGGAGGGCCGGGGGCAGGACGCCGGCGGAAATCGTCCACGCCATGGTGGTGGAGGACGGATTGCGTGCGGCGGACCTGCTTTTGCCGGTGTTCGAGCGGACGGCGGGACGCGACGGGCATGTGGTTCTGCACGTGGATCCCTCGCTGAACGCGGACGAGGACGCCATGGTGGAAACGGGCAAGGCCCTGTTCATGGAGGTGGGCCGGCCCAACGTCATGGTTTCGGTGCCGGCGACGACTTCCGGCATCCGGGCGCTTGCCTCCCTCACGTCGGCGGGGGTGAACACCTGCGCCGGATACATGGCCACGTTGCAGCAGTATCGCCAGGTGACCGCCGCCTACCTCGAGGGCGTGCAGCGGCTGTCCGAACAGGGACCTTCAGTGCAAGGGGGGCTTTCGGCGGACAGGGTGGCGTCGGTGGCCGGATTTCTGGTGAATTCCCTGGATTTCGAGGTGAATCGCGAACTGTCCAGGATTGGCCGGGAGGACCTTGCGTTCAGGGCGGGTCTGGCCAACGCGAAAATGGCGTACATGGAACAGGAAAGGATGTTTTCGGGGGACAACCTGGAGGTGCTGGCCCAGGCCGGCGCCCGGGTGCAGAGACTCATGTGGCGGGGCACGGCGGCACGGCGTCCCACCATATCCGACAATTATTACGCCGAGGGGCTTATAGGTCCGGACACGATTTGCCTCATGCTCCCGGAAACCCTGAATCATTTCCAGGGACGGGGAGCCGTTGCCAACACCCTGGAGCAGGGACGGGAGGAAGCGGAACGGAGTCTGGACGAACTGAGAAGTCTTGGCGTGGACATCGACAGGATCGGAACCCGTCTGGCGCAGAACGTTCTCGCCGAGACGGAGGCCGAGTGGTCCAAACTCAAGGAGGCCGTCATGCGAAAAACCGAGCAGATAGCCATGGGTCGGCGCAGGTATTCGGCGAGCCTGGGCGAATACGGGAACGCGGTGGCGCAGGCGTTGGACGACATTCGGGAAAGGAAGGTCGTGGAACGCATCTGGAACCATGACCACACACTGTACAGCGACAGCCCGGATGAGATCGCCAACCGGCTTGGCTGGCTGTATTGCCCGGAGAAGATGACGCCCCTGGTGGCGGAGATCAGCGATTTCGTGGAGGAGGTAAGGACGGAGGGGTACACGTCGGCCCTGCTTTTGGGAATGGGCGGTTCCAGCCTGGCCCCCGAGCTGTTTTCCATGGTGTTCGGCAATACCAGGGGGTACCTGGACCTGGACGTGCTGGACAGCACGGACCCGGGAGCGGTGGCCGCCGCCCTGGAACGCAATCCGCCGGAAAAGACGCTGTACATCGTCTCCACCAAATCCGGAGGCACCGTGGAGACGCTTTCCTTTTTCAAATACTGCTACAACCAGGTGGTGGACGCCGTGGGCAGGGACAGGGCCGGGCGGCATTTCGCGGCCATAACCGACCCGGGGAGCAGCCTCGGGAAACTGGGCGCCGAGTACGGGTTCCGCAAGGTGTTCCTGAACGACCCGGACATCGGAGGGCGCTATTCCGTACTCTCCTTTTTCGGCCTGGTTCCGGCCGCCCTGGTGGGCGCGGACATCGGAGTACTCCTGGAACGCGCCGAGTCCATGGGATGCAACGCGGGGGCCGGCAACTGCCCTGTCCGTGGGGACAACACGTCGGCCTGGCTGGGCGTGACCATGGGGGAGCTGGCCAAGGGGGGAGCGGACAAGCTGACCCTGGTCGCATCTCCCACGATATCGCCCTTCGGCGCGTGGGCCGAACAACTCGTGGCCGAAAGCACGGGCAAGAACGGTGCCGGAATCCTGCCCGTGGACGGAGAGCCCCTGCTGCCGCCGGACAGGTATTTTCGGGACCGCCTTTTCGTGTACCTGCGCATGAAGGGCGAAGGAGGCCGCGACCAGGACGTGGAGGCGCTGGAGGACGCCGGGTTTCCGGTGGTGCGTCTCTTTCTGGAAGACGCCTACGACCTGGGCGCCGAGTTCTTCCGGTGGGAAATGGCCACTGCCGTGGCCTCCGAGCGCCTGGGTGTCAACCCCTTCGACCAGCCCAACGTGGAAGCCGCAAAAAAGGTGGCCAAGGCCATGGTCGCCAACTACCTGGAAAACGGAAAACTCCCGGCCGAGGAGCCGGCATTCACGGAAGACGGGGTCCAGGTCCACACCACCGAGGGTGGGGCGGACCTCGCCGGGGCGTTCGCGGCATTCCTTGGCGCCATGTCACCGGGGGACGACAACGGCCGGGGCAGGAGTTACCTGGCCATACAGGCCTACGTGACCCCTTCGCCAGAGATGGACGGGGCGCTGGCCGTTTTGCGAAAAACCGTACTGGAGAAATATTCCATCGCCACGACCGTGGGGTACGGACCCAGGTACTTGCACTCCACGGGCCAGCTGCACAAGGGCGACGCCGGAAACGGCCTGTTCCTGCAGCTGGTTTCCGACGCGGACAAGGATCTGCCCATCCCGGACAAACCCGGAGAGCCCGCGAGCGGCATGTCCTTCGGCGTGCTGAAAAAGGCCCAGGCCATGGGCGACAGGCGGGCCTTGACGGACGCCGGCCGAAAGGTTTTCGCCGTGCATTGCGGCCCGGACCCGAAAACGGTACTGGACAGACTGGCCAAAGCCCTGTAAGACAGGCACTCGCACAATCAGTGAGGATTGTTTTTGAGGAATGCAACAGTATTGGGTGCGAGAATCGTGCTGTTGGCAAAGAAACGGTGGGAAGAGACATGTCTGACGTCGAGAGCATGAAGAAGATGGCGGCGGAAGCCGCCGTGGAGAGGATAAAACCCGGAATGGTCGTGGGTCTGGGTACGGGAAGCACGGCCAGGTACGCCATCGAGCGGATAGCCCGGCTGCTGTCCGACAAGGAGTTGTACGACATCGTGGGGATCCCCAGCTCCGGGGCCACGGAGAAGCTGGCTCGGACCCTGGGCATCCCCCTGGGCGACCTGGAGACCCATTCGTCCATCGACGTCAACGTGGACGGCGCGGACGAGGTGGACGACGACCTGAACCTGATCAAGGGCGGCGGTGGCGCACTGCTCCGGGAGAAGGTAATCGCCCAGGCCAGCCGGGAAAACGTGATCATTGTGGACCAGGGCAAGCTGTCGCCCCGCCTGGGGACCCGTTTCTGGCTGCCCGTTGAGGTGCTGGAATTCGGTTGGAAGCCGGAACGGGAATTCCTGCGGGAGATGGGGGCCACGGTGGAGCTCAGAAAGAACAAGTACGGCGCCCCGTTCCGCACGGACAGCGGCAACTATATCCTGGACGCCAATTTCGGCGCCATGAAGAATCCCGGAGAGATCGCGGCCAGAATCGATTCCCGTGCCGGCGTCGTGGGCCATGGCCTGTTTCTGGATCTTGCCACCGAGGTGGTGGTGGGCGGCGACGACGGTCCCCGGGCAATCCAAAAGGGAGGAAACGCGGCGCCTGCCGCCTGACAGGCCGACGGGGGTTCATGAAGTCCATCCAGGAGGAAATCCGGTTTGACGTGGACGGGCTCACCCTGGCCGGGGTGCTTCACAAACCCGTGACGGATGGTACGCCGCCGCTGGTGGTGGGCTGCCACGGGCTGTTCTCCGACGGGAACTCTCCCAAGCAGGTGGAGTTGGGCCGGCGGCTGAACGAGGTCGGCATCGGCTTTTTCAGGCTGCACCACAGGGGAAGGGGCGCGAGCCAGGGGGATTTCCGCGAGGTGACATCTCTGTCGGGCCGGGTTCGGGACCTTGCCGGAGCCGCCAACGTGCTTGCACGGCGTGAGGACCTGGGGCCGCCCGCCGGTTTTTTCGGCAGCAGCATGGGCGGGGCGGTGGTCCTGTCCCATGCGGCGCGCCACCCCGTGGGCGCGGTGGTGACCCTTGCCGCTCCCGTCGTCCGCGCCCCGGTGGTGGACATCCTGCGCGAGACCGGCCAGGACAGGGAGTTGGGTCCCGCGTTTTTCTCGGAGGACGACGCCATGGTGCTGGAGCCGCTCAGCCCGCTGACCCGGCTTCTGGTATTCCACGGACAGGACGACGAAGTGGTGCCTGTCTCCCATGCCACGCGCCTGTATGACATGGCGGTGGAGCCAAAGGAACTGGTGGTCTTTCCGGGAGGTGACCATCGGATTTCCGATCCCGGGCACCAGAAGGAATTCATGGACCGAACGGTCCAGTGGTTCAAGCGCTGGCTGGCCGCGTCGTGAATCCGTGACGGAAATTCCGGGTGCTCCATAAAGGATTCCATGGCGCGGGCGCCTCGAATGCCTCACCATGGAAATCTGGTTGCCCCCGGCGGGTAGAAAGAGCTGTGCGTCCTTCGGGGCGGCCTCATGCGGCGCCAACGCGCCCGCGGAGTCCGACCGGCCCCTGCCGGCACGGCCGGCAGGCCTGTTCCCGGCTTTTACGCTCCCCGGGGTAGTTTCGAAATTCATGCCGGGTTGAAATCAGGCGCGGCCAACACGGGCATTCATTGGATGGCGACCTGGTATCCGACGCAACCGGAAACGACTGGAGGTGCATGATGGAAGTACTGGTTCTGTATTATTCCAGGGGAGGCAATACGCGGCGACTGGCGGAATACGTTGCCGACGGAGTGCGTTCCGCGGGGGTAGAGGCTGTTCTCAAAGACACCGGGGAGGTCACCAGGGAGGACTTCACCCGGGCCGCCGGAATCATAGCCGGCTCGCCCGTTTACTTCGGAACCATGGCGGCGGAACTGAAGAAGGTGTTCGACGACTTCGTGGCAGTGCGCAAGAAGATGGAGGGGAAGGTGGGCGCCACGTTCACCACCGGGGGGGACACCACCGGAGGCAAGGAAACCACCATGTTTTCCATCATCCAGGCCATGCTCATCTACGGCATGCTCATCTGCGGCGACCCCATGTCCGCCACCGGCCATTACGGCGTGGGCTGCGTGGGCGCCCCGGACGAAACCGCCGCTGAAAACGGACGAAAGCTGGGCGCCCGCGTCGCGGAGGTTTGCAGGAAGCTGGCATGAGGCCGGTACGGCAAAGGCCAGAGGACGGCCATCGCCGACAAGCTGAGCGAGATGGACGGGAAAGCCCCGGAAGCGTGGAATACCGGATCAACGGGAAGGTGATCCAAAGCCGCCGGGACGTCCGGTCCCGGCGGCTTTGGCCTGTCAATGGCCAAGACGGATTCCGTGGCTTCCAAAGGCCCACCTCCGTGGCGCCCCGCCCCGCGGGGCGGTCCCGTCAAGCGCGTCCGCGCCCTTTACCGCGTCCACGCCACCTGATACCGCTCACGAATTCAGGTTCGCCCTTTGACCAGGTTCCTGTACCTGTCGTACAGGTCATGCACCCGGCGCCTGAGGTTTTTCAGTTTCGCGGAATCCGTCCCCGAGATGAAACCCGGTTCATGGATCGAGTACAGCGAGTCGGCCAGTTCGTCGATATGGTTACCGGTGGCCGTACACCACTCTTCCGTGCACTCCTTTTCCACGCAAGTCGCGTCGGAAAGTTCACCATCCAGGTCGTCCATGCATTTTTCAAGGGATTTCAGATAGGTACCCCAGGCATCCGCCATCTGGTCGAAGATCCGGTCCCGTTGCATGGACATGGCCGTGTTTCCCCTATTTCGCCGCCGCGGACTTGTACTCGGCGTACAGGTCGTGCACCCGGCGCTTCATGTCCTTGAGCTTGGCCGATTCGGCTTCGCTGGTGAACCTGGGTTCGTGGATCGAATACAGGGAATTGGCCAGTTCGTCGATGAAATGCTCAACGGCCGTGCACCATTCGCCCGTGCACTTTTTCTCGGTTGCCATGGCATCATTGATTTCCGCGTCCAGGTTGTCCAGCGATTTCTCCAGTGCGTTCAGATAGGCTGACCACGCATTCGCCATTTCCTTGAGAGACTCATCCTTGGGCATGGACATTTAAGTACCTCCTTGTAGAGATGTGCGCGGCATGGAGGACGCCTCCGGGCGTCCGCTCCCCGCCGGCGGTTTGCACCGGAAAACGGTCCGGACCGGACCGACTCCCGGCATTGTGCCCGGACGGCACGACGCAATCCGGGGACGTGTGTGAATATCGAGGCCGCGCCTGCCGCGCGGCCGTTACCGGTTTTTTATGGGCACCGTGGACACCGCGACCGGGCTGTGCTTGACCACTTTTTCCGCCACGCTGCCGTAGTGGTACTGCCCGTTCCGCCCGTGGGTGGCCATGACCACCATGTCGATGTCGTTTTCCCGGACGAATTTCAGGATTTCCGTGGCCGGGTCGCCGATGGCGATGTGCCTGGCAAAATTGGGACAGCCGCCCAGGTGCTGGCTGCACACCTCGTCTAGGCGTTTTTGCGCGGTTTCCTGCTCCCACTGGCGCAATTCGGCCATTCGCTGCTGGTTGAATTCGCCGTAATAGGGATCGTGCCGGGCCAGGTCCTCGATCACGTACAGGACGTGAATCTCGGCCTGGTACGCGGAGGCCATGGTATTGACCAGTGGCAGCGCCGCCCCGGCGTTGTCACTGAAATCCGTTGGCCACAATATCCGATCGGGTTTCATGGGAACCATTCCTTTCCGTTGCCCGGTCTCGCCGGCGGCAACAAAACCGGCTCTACTTCTCTTTCCTGAATTTCATGGTAAGACGCTCGCCACCTTTTTCCTTTTCCAATTCGAAATCGATGTCCACGGTGCTGTCCCGGATCCCCAGGGATACCGGGATCCTGCCGGTTTCCTTGTCGAAATGTCCCACCTCACGGACCGTGTTGAAAACGTTCTCCGCCGTCTCCTCCGAGGGCGCGGGCAGTTCCGACTTGCGATATTTCGCCACCACCGTCACGTCTCCGTTTTCGTCGGTGCCAAGGGAAATCCATTTGGCATTGGCGTTAACCCCGTGCAGGGCGGCCAGGGCCAGCCACTTCGGGGCCACCTGCTGGCGATCGGGTTCGGACTCGATGTCCGACAATTCCCGGAGGGGATCGGTGGTGGCGTGGCAGTCCGCCTGTTCCTGGATCTTCCGCAGCATGCTGGTCATGTCTTTCATGATCGGGCTCCTTTTCGCCGTCGTTGACAGATTTGTGGTTTCCCGGGTTCAGGGGGACCATGACGGGCGCGACGGAAACGGCCGTTCCGGACGGTTAGGCTCCGCCGTCGCCAGCTGGATTGCATCTGAGGGTCAGACCAGGTACCGCACAATCAGGGCCACCAGCAGTATGACCACCAGGATCCAGAAGAATACCCCTATGGCCCGGACGACCTCTCTTTCGGCCTGTTTCCCGGCGGCCGGATCGGGGTGCTCCCCGGCACTCCTTGCGATGTCCTCCGAAGGCGCGGCCGCGGCGGCCGCGAGAAGCAGGCCCACGATCAATGCGATGAACAGAAAGGGCAAAATGGGCGAGCCCCAGACGACCGGACCGAACGGTGACATCCAGGCGCCCCCCGCCCAGGTGGCCAAAAACAGTATGAGAAGGAAAAGGGGAAAACTAGCCCATGGGTTACGGGTCTTCAACACGGCCAGAAACAGAAGGCTGACTATGAGCGCGAAGAGCAGTGCGAGCACCAGATCGACGATCAGCATGATACATCTCCATTTCCGGGGGGCGGTTGCCAGGGGGGGCGGGATGGTCCTTGGAAACAATAGCGGGAAAACCGGCCGGGCCGTATGGGGTCGGCACCGTAATCCTTCGCATTTGTGCCTGTATATGGACGTGCCGAACCCCACGTGGAAACGTGCGGGACCGGCCGTCATTCCAGCGACATGCCCGGAGAGGTCTTCTCGTTCGCGCATTGGCGGACCTTGTCTCCCACGTGGTCGAACACGGTGCCGAATTGCAGCACGCCCACGGTCCTGCCCTCCTCGATGACCAACAGGGACCACCGGCCCGCGGAGACCATGCGCCGGACAGCCTCGTCCATGGAGGCGTCCGCGCGCACGTACCTGCTGTCCTCGGGTTGGCGCACAACGTCCCTGGCGCGGATTGCCGCGGCCTTGTCGCACAGTTGGGAGAGCGGCTTGTTGAACAGTATGCCGTCCTCGGCCAGCATGCGGACGAAACCCTGGGTCCAGCCGGTCCGTGAAACCAGGTCCATTGAGCCCATCTTGCTGACGAAGCCCTCGTTCAGGGCGAGGATGATGTCCGTGGCGGCGATGATGCCGCTGACCCGCCCCTCGCCTTCCACCACCAGCACGATGTCGCAGCCCGGGCGCTGTACGCCGGGATCGCCGGGCCCGATGGCCTGTAACACCCTGTTGAAAAACGCGATCTGCGGCGTTGCGCTTCACTTCTCATCAGTGCGGCGTACCATAAGTACGCCTTATTCCTCGAAAT
>JBKHBM010000111.1:0-15028 GCA_046542385.1 Desulfatibacillaceae bacterium
GCCTTGCATCTCATCGTTTTTGAACAGGCTGTAAATCCCTAGTTTTTCAACGGGCGGTTATGCCCACGCGGAAGCCGATGTTGTAGCGGTGGAAGTTTTCCGAGCCGAAGCTGCGGTTGCCGCACCTGAGGCCGCGAGCGTCGTTGTCCCAGCTTCCGCCGCGCACCACCCGGCCGTAGTTGGACATGATGGGGCCGGTGGGGTTCCACAGCCGGCCCGCCGGGTACTTTCCCTTCCAGTCCGTGCACCACTCCCACACATTGCCTATCATGTCGTACAGCCCGAAGCCGTTGGGTTTGAACGAACCCACGGGCGAAGTCGCCGGGAACCCGTCATGGCAGTTGATCACGTCCCAGGACGACCAGAGGCGTTTGGCGGCAAGGTCCGCGCCGTTGGCGTATTCGCACTGCCGGTCCGGGGAGTCGCCCCAGTATCTGGCGTTCCGCGTGCCTGCGCGGCAGGCGTATTCCCACTCGGATTCCGAGGGCAGCCAGAAACCGTGGCGTTTATCGTGGGCCCCGGTGAGCCAGAGCGTGAACCTGTGCGCCTCGTTCCAACTCACGTGCACGACGGGAAGGTTGTCCCCGTCAAGGGAAACCCCCTCGAAGTCCCGGCTGTCGTGTCCGGGCCGCCACACCCTGTACTGGGCGTTGGTCACGGGGTACACTCCGAACCAGAATCCCTTCACGCACACCCTGTGGGCCGGGCCCTCGTCCGGATAGCGTCCCTTCTCGTCGGCGGGAGTACCCCTCGTGAAGCAGCCCTCGGGCAGCCAGGTGAACTCGATGCCGGTCACGGGCTCGATCCAACGATCCCCGGGGCCCGGATTCACGGGCAGGGCAGGGCCGTTGGCGGCCACGGCGCGATGCTCGTCGGCGACCTCTACCCCGCCGTCATCGCAAAGGCCCCGCGCAGCCCCAATCGTCAGTGCGACGGACGCGCACACCAACATCGTGGCAAGGACCCGCGCCATGTGACCGTGAATGACCGTCAAACCATTTTCTCCCGAACTCCTGATGAAGATGTCGGGTTCACCGGCGTACCGGCACCCTGACCACCATGCAGGCGCTTTCATGTTCGACGGCGGACGCGTCGGCCGCCAGGCCCGCCCGCTCCAGCAGGCCGTCCAGACCGCCGCCGCAGATGTATTCCCTGTAGAACACGAAGTTTTTGGGCCCTCCGATGAAAAATTCCATGAGGGTGTTCAACCCACCGCGAAGGTTAAAGGGCTGGGGAGCCAGGAAATCCGCCAGCACCAGGGTGTCCGCCATTTCCGCCATGGATCGCAGAGCGTCGATCCTCACGGTTTCGGGCATTTCGTGCAGTCCGAGGGCCATGGTGGCGTAATCGAACCGCTCCACCACCACTTTGTCGAGACACGTGGCGTCTCCGTGGACAAACTCGACATTGTCCGGGCCGGAATCCCTCTGCCTTGCTCCGGCAAAACGCACCATGGTCCTGGAAAGCTCCACCCCCACGACCTTTTCGCACCGGTCGGCCAGGGAAAAGGCCAGGGCCCCGGTTCCGCAGGCCACGTCCAACACTGTCGAGCCGGGCTCGATGTAGCGGGAGATAAGGTCGCGTTTGCGCTTTTCAAAAGGGTCGTAGAAGGTGGCGTACAACCAGCCGTCGTACCAGTGGCGCTTGTCTTCAAAGGAAGGGTCGGTGCGGATGATGCTCACTGCAAAACTGCCTTTCCCTGCCCCGGCCCGCTGCACGGACCACCGGGCCATGCTTTCCGGGTTTACGCCCTGTTGGACTCGAGGCGGCCCATGGCCGCCGCGAAAGTCTCCTCGTCAAAGACGCTGTCTTTGAAAAACCGGTCGGCCGTGATTATGGCAAAGACGGGATCCAGAGGCGTGGCCAGCTCCGGGCCGAAAGCGGGCAACCGGCCGCGGAACTCGGTCGCGGCGGCCGCCAGCTGCGTTGGTTCGATGCCTGCCAGCCGGTCCCGGTACTCGGCACCGCGTTCAGGCTGGTACGCATTGTCGTCGTAAAGGGAGTCCACGCCGAGGAGGGCATAGCCCACCTCGACGTCGTTCATGTCACCGGCCAGGACCGACTTGAAAGCCTGGGTCCAGGCCAGGACCTCCGCGGCGGAAAGGCTTTCCAGCCGCTCGAGCAGTGTTTTGGACGCATTCGCGTCAAAGTTGGTGACTATGGGGCTGTTGCGGAACAGGAGGTTGGTATTGGCAAAGAGGATGATGAGATTCGATTGTTCCGGGATTTCCGAGGCGCACACCTGGCGTAGCGCCTGCCTCCAGCGCGACACATGGGCCTCGTGGTTTTGGAACACGGTTTCCACGCGGGCGAGCCGCAGGGGGATGTGGGGACATTTCCCGATCGGTGGTCGGGCGGATTTAAGTGAGGAGAGGAGTGCGTCGGGCGCATGGGACGATTTTGCCTCATTTGTTGACTTTACCGCCCCGGTCGCGCCACCGCCCTCTACGGCCCAGGCCAACTCGCTCTCCACGCCGTCCCCCACTCCGACTCGCGGCGCCCCGGACTCCGCGTCCTCGCCCTCCGCCCGTGGCAACGCAGCCGGTTGTACCTCTTCGGACGGTGCCCCCAGCCCCCGCCCCGTATCGCCGGCCGCCAGGACAGGCTTTTCGGCCGCCTCCATCGAGGCCTCGCTTTCCCCGCCGGCCACCTCGTCCGGTGTATGGACTTCACGGTTCGCGACAGGAGTTCGGGCCGAAATCCTTTCCTGATTCCGTAGTTCGGATATCAGGGCAAATTTGTCCGCATTAAGGGCTAAAATGCCCCCAAACGACACCGCCAGCAAAAACAGGCCCAACAACGAATAGCGATAAAAGCGCAACTGACCACGCGAAACCAGCACGAAGTCGTTGCCACCACTCCCCCCTCTGGCTGGCAACCCGCTTCCGGCCATGCCCTCGTCGGACACTTTTGCCTCAAACGGCAGATACTTGCTCACTACCACGCCACAGTAGATGCACTCATCGCTTTTTTTCTGGCGACGACGGCACTTGGGGCAGTCCATGATGCTTGCCTCGGGCATCTGCTCCATGGGGGCGTCAGCCCCCGTATCCGATTCCGTTTTTCTCGCCGACATCAGGCCCTCCGCTCGCGCCTCCGGGGCGCAACAGACCGTTTCGCATGAAAAACCAACTCATTATGTCGGCATTATGCCTGATTGGGCGGCGTAGTCAAGCCGTAACCCGGTTTCCTGAAAACAGCCCGCCCGGACGTATCGTGAACGTAACATTTTTGCGCGGACACTCGCGCGGGGCGCCGTTCATTATGAAACAGGCGGCGAGGTGGAGCAGAAGGGACCGGCCCTCCCGGGATTACGGCCCCAAAAGGGTCGTTCGCGTGGAAATCTGTATTCAGGGCACGGCCCTTGCAACCATCGGGGACCCAGGTTGACGGATCGCATGAGGAAGGGGCGTGTAAATGGAACAGGCCATGGAAGCCGCACAAAGGGGGGAGGGCGCCGCCAGGGGCCCGGCAGGGGGTCGAGTGCCGGGTATTGTCCTGGCCGTGGCGGACAGGAAGCGGCTCCTGCCACTTGGGGCGTTCGCCGTGTTGCTGTCTGTATGGGAGCTGGCCGTGCTGGCCGGGGGGTATTCCCCGGACCAGTTTCCCGGCCCCTTTGCCGTGCTGGATGCCCTGGTGGAACTGGCCTCGGGCGGCGTGCTCGCCGCCCATGCCGTCGCCAGCCTGTTCCGGGTGACGGCGGGGTTCTATCTGGCAGTGCTTCTCGGCGTACCGGCTGGTATCCTGCTGGGATGGTGGAACCCGGGAAAGCAAATGTTCAATCCGGTACTCCAGTTTTTGCGGCCCATATCCCCTCTGGCCTGGATACCGCTGGCCCTGTTGTGGTTCGGCATCGGCGACCCGCCGGCCCTGTTTCTGATTTTTCTGTCCAGCTTTTTCCCGATTGTCCTGTCCACCTCCGTTGCCGTGGAGGGAATCGCGCCCACCTATTTCCACGTTGCCGCGAATTTCGCCTTCACCAGGCGGGAGGTGGTCTCCAGGGTGATCGTGCCGGCGATTCTTCCCGAGGTGGTCACCGCGCTGCGCATCAGCCTGGGTGTGGCGTGGCTGGTGGTCGTGGCGGCGGAGATGATCGCGGTGAAGTCGGGGCTGGGCTATCTGATCATCGATTCCAGGAACGCACTTCGCATGGATTACGTGATGGCGGCCATGGCGGTCATAGGATGCATCGGCCTCGTGCTGGACGGGATCATGCGAAGACTGTCCCGGATACCTTCGGTCTCCTGGGCCAGGTCCGGCCGATAGCAGCCTGTTGAAAAACGCGATCTGCGGCGTTGCGCTTCATTTCCCGTCAGTGCGGCGTACCATAAGTACGCCTTATTGCTAGAAATTCGCGCGCCTTGCATCTCATCGTTTTTGAACAGGCTGTAAATCCCTAGTTTTTCAACGGGCTGATAGCGGGTAATGGAACAGGGAAAGGTCTGAATGGTGGAAAGTCGGGTGTTGGAACCGGAAAACCCGTTCATCCATGTCGACGGCGTGACAAAGGCCTATGTGGAACGGAGGCGGAATCCGCGGGGCAGCGCCGGAACGGCGGGCCAGGACGAGCGTGTCCTGGTGCTGGACGACATGCGCCTCGGAATGGGGGAGGGTGAGATCGTGTGCATCCTCGGGCCGTCAGGTTGCGGCAAGTCCACGCTGATGCGGATCATCGCCGGATTCGACACCGGTTACGAGGGCTCCGTGCGTATCGGGGGGGCCCGGGTTTCCGGTCCCAGTCCCCACCACATCTTCGTGTTCCAGCACAACGGCCTGCTGCCATGGATGACGGTGCGCCAGAACGTGGAACTTGGCGTGCGTCACGTCGAGGACGCGGTGGAGCGCAACGGAATCGTTGAGGAGCACATCGAAATGGTGGAGCTTGGGGGGTTCGAGGACCACTATCCACACCAGCTTTCCGGCGGCATGCAGCGAAGGGCCGAGCTTGCCCGGGCCCTGGCCGTGAATCCCGAGGTGCTGTTCTTTGACGAGCCCTTCACCGGCCTGGACTTTCTGACGCACATGCGGATGCGTGAGGAGGTGCTGAACCTGCATGAGTTCATCGGCAAGACCATGCTGATGGTGACCCATGACATCGACGACGCCCTGGTCATGGGGGACCGCATCGTGATTTTCGGCCAGAGCCGCCCCACCCTGGTCAGGATGAACAGGAGGCTGGAGTTCAAACGGCCGCGGGACTTCGGCCGCGACCCGGACCTGGCCGGTTTCCGAGAGGAAGTGTATCTCATGATGGGCGTGCACCACGCATTGTGAATATGGGCAACATTCTTGAGACATTGGGGAAGACGCCGTTGTGGGTGCGTGTCGGAGGCCTTGCACTGGCGTGGCTGGTTCTGGTCAGCGTGGTCCACTGGAGGGTGAACTACGACCATGGGACGCGGGAAGTGGTTCGCATGGGGTACATGCCCGTGATCACCAATCTCGCCGCGCCGATCCTGGACGCGGCCACCCTGGACGGCGACGGGGTGCGTCTGGAAGCGCTCAAGTTCTCCTCGTTCGCGGACATGGGGGAGGCGCTTCGTGGCGGCCGGATCGACGTGGCTTTCATGATCGCACCCCTTGCCGTGGTGCTCCACCAGCAGGGGGGCGGAGTCCGCGTGGTGTACATCGGCAACCGGCACGAAAGTACGCTGGTGGGTAGCCGGGACAAGGGCATGGCGAGTATCGAGGACCTCGCGGGCAAAACGGTTGCCGTGCCCATGCGCTACTCGGGACACAATCTCTCCGTCCGGCGGATACTGGACCAGGCCGGACTGGCCGGGCGGGTGAACATAGTGGAGATGAACCCGCCGGACATGGCGCCGGCCATGGCTGCCGGCGCTCTGGACGCCTACTGCGTGGGCGAGCCGTTCGCGGCCCGGGCCGTCCTGGGCGGGTACGCCCGCGTCATTCACTACGTGGAAGACGTCTGGCCCGGATTCATCTGCAACCTCGTACTGGTTCGCGAGGGCATGGTGGAGAACCGTTCCGGCCTCGTGGCCATGCTGGTGCGCGGGGCCGCGCGCTCCGGGGTATGGGCGAAACGGAATCCGGAAAAGGCGGCCCGAATCGCGGCCCGGTACTGGAACCAGCCGGTGGAGGTGGTGAAATACGCGATGAACACGCCGGAAGACCGTATCGTGTACGACAGGTTCGTGCCGAAACAGGAGGAGTTGAGGGAGATGGCGCAACTCATGGTGCGGTTCGGGTTGACCGGGTCCGCCGACGTGGACGGCCTGGTGGACGACCGGTTCGCCAGGGGGGCCGACCTGTCCGGTGTGGATGGCCTGGACAGCATTCTGGCGGGGGGGACTGAAGGCCTGTCAGCGGAAGGTCCCTGAATCCGCCACCGCGCCCCGCACCGCGAAAAGGTCTTTCATCCGCCGGATGAAACAGGATTTTCATGGGAACGCGTTCAACGTACCAGTATCAAGGGGCTTTCCATCAGGGGAATGAAAACGCCCCGGCCCATGCAGGCCGGGGCGTGGAATACCGGAATAACCGGGGAAAAGCCCGTTAACAGCCTGTTGAAAAACGCGATCTGCGGCGTTGCGCGTCATTTCTCGTCAACGCGACGTACCGTAAGTACGCCTTGTTCCTCGAAATTCGCGCGCCTTGCATCTCATCGTTTTTGAACAGGCTGCAAATTTCGAGATTTTCAACGGGCTCTTAAACGGCCGGCGTCACAGGACGGCCAAAATGTCCTCTTCACGGAGAAACACGTGTTCCTCGCCACCGACCTTGACCTCGGTTCCTGAATATTTGGCGAACATGACCTCGTCGCCTTCCTTCACCGCCGGGGGAATCCTCTCCCCGTTCTTGTCCAGCCGGCCCGGACCCACCGCGACCACGGTGCCCTTCTGGGGCTTCTCCTTGGCGGTCTCCGGGATGATGATTCCGCCCGTACTCTTTTCCCGGGCTTCGATGCGCTTGATCAGGACACGGTCGTTCAAGGGTTGAATTTTCATTGTTTGACTCTCCTTTGCATTGCACTGGTGATGTCCGCGTTTTGTGTGGCCGGAAAACCGGCCGCAGGTGGTCAGTCGGTAATGGTTTTCCTGAAGTCGGGCATGGTTTCTGGCTTGCCGGATTCCATGTATCGGGACTCTCCGTCACGCCGGGTGACATTTTCGTACACGCCGGTGTCCCGCTTGACCAGCTTGGTGAAGCCCAGGTCCTTGAGGTCGGAGTTGGTCTTGGGTGTGTTCACGCTGGCCATGGATATGATCTTGCGGACCGGACCGTCGCACTTGGGGCACTGCGTGAGGGGGTCCTCGGACATGGGTTGGGGAAACTCGAATACCTTCCCGAATGCGCAGGGTTCTTCCAGGTGTTCATATTCGTAAACGGGCATCCGATTTACCTCGATGATGGCATGGCCATGTAATTCAATGGCTTAGGAATAAAAGTGGCCTGAACGTAAGTCGCTTTTTCCCGTTGTCAAGACGATCCGTACCTCATGTTTTCGCCGGTTTCACGGAAAACATGAGGATGTAGCGGGAATCCAGGTGTTCCGGCGCCACCTCCGAGTACTCGCTTTCCAGTTCCTCGAAGAGAAGGTCCGGGATCGGGCCGGCCAGGTCGTCCAGTGCACTTCCCCGGCAATCGCATCGCACCCCGAGCCATTCCAGGAAGGACTGTTTGCGCTCCCGCCTTGTCCGTCGGGGGGTGTCCCGCGTCCACAGGGATTCGAAGAAGGTTTTCAGCCCGGCCGGAGACAGCGGGGCATCGGGCTCGGGAGGACCGACCTCGTCCTTTGCCCAGTGGGTAAGCAGAAGGCTCTTCCACGTGAGGTTCGGCAGGCCGAGTTCCTCCTCCGTGAAGCCGCATCGCCCCAGAAGGGTGTCCGCCGACCGTACCCCGTCCAGTACGGCATTCGTGCGCGCGATGTCCCGCATGGACGAGAATTCGCGGTACATCATGTCTCCGGTTTCAAAGTTGTCGAAAAACCGTGGCCTGGGGGCCAGGAGGCCACCCAGAACCCCCAGCCAGTGTTCGCCCCAGAAACCCAGACCCAGGCCACGGGAGGAGAACCAGCCCGATCTCCTGATCCGCAGGGCCCGCCACTTGAGTTCCATGGCCAGGCCGTAACCCGTGCGAAAAATGTCGGCCAGGGGATATCGCAGCAGCACCTCACGGGCGTTTCGTTCGTCGTGGCCTTTGTCGTCCAGCATGCGCCGGACGCCGATGCCCAGGTAGCCCGAACATTTGCGCACGGCCCGGGCAAGGTCCTCGCGCCCCTCGATGACAGACTTGTCCGCCACCAGCACCATGTTGCACAGGGTGGCCAGCTCGTTTTGCAGCTGGTCGAGGCTTTCCTTGTCATCCACCTCGGCAAGAGCGGTGGAGAAGGCGTCCGTGGGCTCGACCAGGCGTCCGGGCATCATGGGCACGACGTGGCCGTCTCCCTTTTCCCGTCTTTTTGGCGGAAACTTGGGTCCGCGCGCCTCCACCTGCTCCGGTGTCAACGGCTGATACACGCCCACGGCTTCCTCGTAGGGGGCGAAACCCGCCTCGGCCAGCCGCACGTTGCGCAGGCGGTAGAGCTCCTCCTCCATTTCAGCCGCGATCACGCCCTGGGTTTCAAACAGCATCTTCTGAAAATGAAGGTAGTCCACGGCGGCCAGATGTTTGAGGAAGTCGAGGGCGAAAGTGCGTTCCAGTGGTTCGGGTTGTTCTTCCCCGGGTTCTTCGTCCACCGACGGGGCCGAGGGGTGGAGCAGTCGGAAGTACAGGACGCCGTCAAAGGACATGAATCCTTCGGGCAGGTCGTCCGGTGGTTCGTCCTCGGCAAGGGCGACCACCTGGGTCGTCTTGTGCAGCCAGAGTTCCACGGCCTCCAGTTCCTGGTCGGCCAGCCAGCGAACCGCGCGTTCGGGCGCGGCCTCGTACAGAAGCTCTCCCCATTTCTCGAAGGCGTCCAGGTCGAAACGGTCGCCCCGCCACGCCTCCATGTCCATCATGTACCGCCACTGTTCGTCGTCGGCCAGGGCCATGAGCGGGGTGGAGTCCCCGGGGCCCACCTCGCGCACCAGAAGGTACAGGTCCTGTCCGGACATGGACCGAACCAGGGAGGGAGCCAGGGGGTGGCTGATGATGAGGTCCAGCGCCTGTTCCGGCGGATGGGAGAAGGCGTGGTCAAGAGCCAGCGGGACGTTTGCCGCAAGCGTGTCGTCATTCCAGGGGTTGCCGGAAGCCGGGCCCGGGTGTTCCGGAGTTTTCGGGGTTTTGTCGGATGCCATCTGATGCTTCCAAACCAGTCGCCGGGAGGGTGGCGGACCGGGTGATGTCCGGCGAGTCAGGGCGTCGCCTCGTTGCCGGAAGTCGGCAGGGCGTGCCCGAACAAATTGATGGGGCAAAATAAGCCCGCGGTGGAGGATGTCAAGGTCGGCGACAGGCCAACACGTGTATCCCGGGGTCTTGACAAGCGTTTCGGGCACATTATTTTTTTGCCGAGAAGAACTTTAACGCGTCGGATTAATTGATCATAAAGACCAAAGGGTTGCCGGATTCAAGATGCCGGCGGGACCTGTCGCCGTGAGGAGGCACGGGTGTCCGCCGTATGCTGCTGGCCGGAACCCGGAGGCATGGCCATGGCGAACAAGGATTACTACATGATTCTGGGGGTGGGCCGCGACGCCTCCCAGAACGGTATACGCGCGGCCTTCCGTGAGCTGGTCAAGCGATATCACCCAGACAATGCCGGAGCCCGGTGGAAGCGGCAGTTTCAGGACATCATCGAGGCTTACGAGACGCTGGGTGACCCGGTAAGACGGCGTTCCTACGACCTGGGCATGCGGGCCAGGGAGAAACGAACGGTGCCGGTAAGGCGTTCCGTGGTGGTGGATCCGGTCGGCGCCGGGGCGCCCGAGCCCCTTATTCCGGAACCCTTTGCCGCTGAAGGCGGGCAGTACCGAACCAGGGACTTCTTTCCCATGCACCTGGAAAGGTTCGTAAAGGACCTGTGGGGCCTGGGTGTGCCCCGGGCGGAGAGCCCGTTGAGCCTGAATTTCGAGGTGGAACTGACTCCGGGTCAGGCCGTGCGGGGCAGCCGCATATCCATAATGGTGCCCGTGTACTACCCCTGTCCCGCATGCAGGGGCGACGGGCTGGCCTGGGTGGGGGTTTGTCCCCAGTGCAGGGGGCGGGGCATGGTGGTGGAAGGCGAAACCGTGGCCCTGCATGTACCGCCTGGCGTGAGCGACGGCGCCTTTTATGAGGTGCCTGTCCGGGGTCTGGGGTTGTACAATTTTTATCTTGGCGTCTCGGTCAGAATAAGCGGCGGCGGATAGCCGGGACGATGAGGGCCGCCGGCCCCACTGAAGCCGGCCGGAGATCCGAGTCCGTGGACGTGGGGCGGGAGGCCGTCCGGAAAGCGAAAAATCATTTCATTCACCGGATGAATAGTGGTGGTTCAGGGGCACCCGGAAGAAATCGATGCCATGAATCCTGCCATTCATTGGCGCGTATTTCTGTCGTTCAGTAGTGCTTTCATTTCAGCATGAACATGTTGCATGTTTGATGTAGTTTCAATATTATTCGGCAGGCTAATGTAAAGAATAACGACTTTTCTCCCGATCTCGTATTTTATTCCGGGACATGGGTTTCTGTTGCCGTAATACCATGTTCAATCCACTCCCTACCTTTTGCTTTATGAACGAATAAAAAAATTTGTTTTCCATATTGACAGGCTGTCTACATGCATTAATTTCATGCCAAAAGAGTGATGACATGGCGCCGTTCATCAAGTCCGGCTGAAACCGACAGGCAACCGAATTATCGAACACAGGAGGTTCAAAGCCATGCTGACAAGACCATTTTTCTCCAGGCCCTTTGCGGTACAGCGCAATCCCTTCGAGGAGCTGGACAGCTTCCGCAGGCAGATGGAAGCGGCCGCGCGGGAGTCCTCCGTCCGGCCGTACGCCCATGCCGGCGTCTTCCCCCTGGTCAATGTGACCGAGGACAAGGATGCCTTTTACGTGCGCGCCGAACTGCCGGGCGTGGACCCGGCTGACGTGGACGTGTCCGTGACGGGCAAGGCCCTGTCACTTTCAGGTCAGCGGAAGATCGAGGCAGAGGAAGGCGTGAGCTACCATCGGCGCGAACGCAGGTCGGGCTCGTTCTCAAGGACCCTGACCATGCCGTCCGAGGTGGACCCCAAGCAGGTCAAGGCCAGGGCACAAAACGGAGTGCTGACCATCATCCTGCCCAAGAGCGAAACCGCGAAGCCCAGGCAGATTTCCGTGCAGTCGTGAGCCGGGGCCAGTGTATCACACTGCAAAGGAGGGAAGGAACATGACTGAGCAGGCCAAAAACACCAACCTGGTGGCAAAGGAAAAACAGGAACTGGACCAGCCCGCGGAGCAGACCAGGCCGGGACGGGTTTTCGCTCCCGAGGTGGACATCTACGAAAAGGAGGAATCCATCATCCTGCTGGCCGACATGCCGGGCGTGGACGCCGGGGATCTGGATGTGAATCTCGAGGACGGCGTGCTCACCATCACCGGCGACGTGGCGCCGCCCGAGGCCAAGGAAGAGGTCGACGTGTTCCGCGAGTACTATACGGGCAGGTTCTTCCGCCAGTTCACCCTGTCGGACACCATCGATCAGGCCAGGATCGAGGCCCGGGTGAGGAACGGGGTCATGGAACTCACCCTGCCCAAGGTGCAGAAGGCCCAACCCAGGAAGATCGAGGTGCAGGCCGGCTGATCGAATCGGCCATGGTCCAGCAACCTGTTGAAAAATCAGGAACCCTCAGCCTGTTCAAGAAGACTGGATGCGGCGCGGCGGACAGCGTTTTTGGACAGGCTGATATCAGCCCGTTGAACAACTCGGAATTTACAGCCTGTTCAAAAACGATGAGATGCAAGGCGTGCGAATTTCGAGGAATAAGGCGTACTTATGGTACGCCGCACTGACGAGAAATGAAGCGCAACGCCGCAGATCGCGTTTTTCAACAGGCTGATAAAGGACGCCGGAACGGTGTACCCAGGCAGGGCCCGGCCGGCGTTTGTTTTTGGCGCCGAAGGACGGTTTGCATTCTACACCA
Organism: Desulfatibacillaceae bacterium; assembly: GCA_046542385.1. Lineage (GTDB taxonomy): Bacteria > Desulfobacterota > Desulfobacteria > Desulfobacterales > Desulfatibacillaceae > JBKHBM01. The sequence goes on from JBKHBM010000111.1 coordinate 12,050, forward strand.
AAGCGAGGCGGTTTTACCCATTCCTGGTGTTCGTTCCTCTCCTCTCTTTTGAAAGCGGCTTCCATGGCCCACTTTGCCAGGGCGCTCATTTGTCCACGGGACTTCTTCCATGGACGGGCGACGGGTTTTTCCGGGGCCGGATTTTCGCCATAAACCGGCGGTGGACTCCAGGGCAGTGCAAAACAGGGCTCAATCATGGGAAACGGCATCAAATGTTGTGACCGACAGGATTTAACGCCAATGAACCGGTTTGAGGGCCCATTTATTGCATACCCGTCGTTCGGGGTTCGGCCAAGGCTGCGGGTAACCCCGGGCCACCAACCACCCCGACCAAGGCTTTTGCGTCGAACCGGAGATAAAGCGTTCTCGCCTTTTGTCCCGCGCCCACGGCGGTTTTCGATCCACCCCCATCCGGTACCCGGGTGCCGGAATCATCCCATGGACGGTGCGTTTCAAGGATTCTGGATGAGCAACGGCAAATCGGAGAAATCCACGCGCGGATCGGCATTCCGCGAACCCGAGGACGAGCAGCGTTTTCGCACCCTGTTCAACAGGATGAAAAGCGCCTTCGCCCTCCATGAGATCATTTGCGACGCCGAGGGAAATCCCGTGGATTACAGGTTTCTAGAGGTCAATCCGGCCTTCGAGAGGGAGGTCGGACAGACGGCGGACCAGATAGTGGGCTCCACGGTCCTCGAGACTTTTCCCGAGACCGAAGGTTACTGGATCAGGATGTACGGGAAGGTGGCCCTGGATGGCCAAACCGAATCGTTCACCCGGTACTCGGCCGCCATGGGAAAATGGTACGAGGGGGTGGCTTATTGTCCGGGGCACGGCAGGTTCGCCGTGGTCTTCGATGACGTGACGGAGCGTGTTCTGGCCCGGCAGGCCCTTCGCCGGAGCGAGAAGCGGTTTCGGCTGCTCCATGAGACGATTCCGCAGGGCATCGTCCACCAGGACGCCCAGGGCAGGATAATCAGCGCCAATCCCGCGGCGGAGAGGATACTGGGCCTTGGCGTGGACCAGATGCGGGGCCTGGGTTCGTCGGACACCCGTTGGGACGCGATCCGGGAGGACGGGGCCCGATTTCCCGGCGAGGAGCATCCCGCGTCAGTGGCCCTGAAAGAGGGGCGGGAGGTCCGGGGCGTGGTCATGGGCATCCTGCGAGCGGGCGAGACGAACCACAGATGGATCACCGTCGACGCCGTTCCGTTGTTTCGCAAGGGCGAGGCCCGGCCGTACATGGTGTACACCAGCTTTTCCGACATCACGGAGCAGGTGCGGGCACAGCGTGAACTGGAAAAGAGCGAGGAGCGGTTGAGGCGCCTGTACGAGGCCAGCCCGGACGCGTTTTTCCTCATTGATCTGCAGGGGAACGTCATCGAGTGCAACCAGGCCGCCGTGGACATGCTGGGATACCCGAAAAGCAGGCTGGTGGGCATGAATTACCACGAATTCACACCCCCCGCATGGTACGAAGCGGAAGATGCCATCCTTCGCGAGCAAGTCCTGGTCCGGGGTTATTCGGACACCTACGAAAAGGAGTACGTGGACGCCGGGGGCCGCGTGTTCCCGGTGGAGCTCAGGGTGTTCTGTCTGCGTGACGAGTCGGGAAACCCGGAACGCATGTGGGGATTCGTGCGGGACGTGACCCGGCGCAAGGCCATGGAGGAGGAGCGGGAAAAACTGATAGCCCGTCTCGAAAAATCCAACGAGGAACTGCGCAGGTTCAGCTACACGGTATCTCATGATCTCAAGGGTCCCCTGGTCACCATCCGGGGATATCTCGCCCTTTTGGAAAAGGCCGCCGAATCCGGTAACTACGAGAACCTGGGAACGGACGTCGGCCGTATCTCCATGGCCACGGAAAACATGTCGTCGCTGGTTGACGACCTCCTGGACCTTTCCCGGATCGGCAGGCACGAGCAGGTGATGGAGGAAGTCCCGGTCAGCCTGGTGGCCGCCGAAGCACGGGAGATGGCGGCGGGTTACCTTGAAGAGCGCGGCGTGGTGGTGGACATACAACCTGACATGCCAAGGGTCCGGGCTGTCCGGGACAGGCTTCGGCAGGTGTATGAAAACCTGTTTTCCAATGCCGCCAGGTACATGGGCGAGCAGCTGGAGCCAAGGGTACGGGCCGGCGTGGTGCGGGAAAAAGGCGGCGACGTTTTCTTCGTACGCGACAACGGGATTGGGATAGCCCCGGAAGACCAGGAACGCGTTTTCCAGGTTTTCGAGAAGCTGAACCCCCGACACGGGGGCACGGGCATGGGTCTTGCCATAGTCCGTCGTATCGTTGAAGCCCACGGTGGAGGAATCCGGGTCGATTCAAGGGGCCGGGGCAGTGGTTGCACCTTCTGGTTCACCCTGGGTAGCGAGTCCGGCAACGAAGATTGAGACCCGGAAGCCGGGCCGTCCCATTTTTTCCGGCAGGTCCGTGTCGCCCCCCACTCCATCAGCCAATGCTCCACACTCCCCCCGACAAGATGGATCCGCATATCATGAAACACTTTACTCTGAGCAAATGGCACCGCAACATCGGGATCGTTCTGGCTGTCTTCCTCCTGGTCCAGGCATTGACCGGCCTGACCATGGCGGTCGGCCACCTGTTTCATCTTTACTATCCCGCGTGGATCGGCAGCCTCCACCACGAGGGAGGCGCCGTGGGCAGCGTATACAGGATCGTGCTGGGCCTGGTGGCGGGGGTCCAGGTGCTGTTGGGGGTGTGGATTTTCGCCAGGGTGCACAAAAAATAGCGAACCCTGAAAAATGGACGGTCCCGGAAGGCCCCCGCTGTACAGGAGGGAAGGAGACGGCTGGCGAACGACGGGTTCGCCAGCCGTTCCGGGTTCAGTCCTCATCCCCCTGTAAAGGCGGAAATGAGGCTCTCGTGCCTATCAGCCCGTTGAAAAACTCGGAATTTATAGCCTGTTCAAAAACGATGAGATGCAAGGCGCGCGAATTTCGAGGAATAAGGCG
>JBKHBM010000112.1:0-14972 GCA_046542385.1 Desulfatibacillaceae bacterium
TTTACAGCCTGTTCAAAAACGATGAGATGCAAGGCGCGCGAATTTCGAGGAATAATGCGTACTTATGGTACGCTGCACTGACGAGAAATGAAGTGCAACGCCGCAGATCGCGTTTTTCAACAGGCTGTTAGGGGCGTCTTCCCGGGATCCGGGGAGGCGCCCTTTTTATTCAGGCCCCCCTTGTTCCGCGATCCATACCACCGGTCCATTTTCCCGGGCGCAACCTGAAAGCCGCCAGTGGCCGTCCCTTCCGCGGAGTACCGCGCGAAGGCGGCGTGCGCCCTTTTCGTCCCTTTCCTCCCGCGCCGTGACCTCCCATTGCTCGTTGAGCAAGGCCATTCCGGAAAGACCGGCTCCGGTTCCACGAGCGAATCCTGAAAGCAGGCAGTGAACGCAGGGTATGCGCACCGGGGTCAATGCCATGCCGGTGCGTCCCTCGTAGGACGCCGCCGCGAGTTGCGCGTACAGGCTGGACGTGTACAGGGGCATGAATCCGTCCTCCCGGCGAACAAAGAGTTCCAGGACATCCTGGCCGGCGGCGTCGGTTCCTGTCAGCGCCCAGTACTCCAGTTGGCCCTGTTCCTCCGGCGGTTCGGCGGCCGGATCATGCTCCACGAGGTGGACCAGCAGGTCGGCGAAATCCGGCCACTGGCCGAAGGCGTCCACCATGGTGGCGAAGCGGTCGGCAGCCTCTTGTGTCCTGTCCGCGAAGGCTTCGGACAAACGGAATTCCGGGTCGACCCGCGGAGGCCGGTCCGCCGGCCAGTCGAATCCGCCCACCACCACGCAGTCCAGCAGGTCGCGCCGGGCATCATCCGGGATGCCGCATTCCTCGTGCCCCGCCGCCATGGACAGCGCGGGTTCGGGTATGGAGACCGTGTAGGTCTCCCAGCCCGTGCGCATGACGATGGTTGGCACCCCCTGGATGACGAACCCGGCATAGGCGCCCGGGACTTCGGAATCCCGCAGCATGGCCCGGTTCATTCTCGCCAGTTTCTCGCTCGGTATTCTCATGTTCGACAATATCCGGTCAGGGGAATGGAAAGGATCGTGCAAAAAACCGAATCCGTGAATGGCATGGATAGAACACGGAAAGAGGGTACGTCAAGGACGGTAACGGCCGGAAGAACCATTGCCCCGGACCCGTCGGGAAAACAGGCCCGGGGCGGATGGTTGTTCAGGAGGACTGTTGTCCTTCGATGAGGTTCTGGATGACGCCGGATTCCTCGAGGGTGGAGACGTCGCCCAGGTCGTCGGTGCGGTTCTCGGCGATCTTGCGCAGGATGCGCCGCATGATCTTGCCGCTGCGGGTCTTTGGCAGGGACGGGGCGAACTGCAGCCGGTCCGGAGTGGCGATGGCGCCGATTTCCTTTCTCACGTGGTTGACGAGCTCCTTTTTCAACTCGTCGGTGGCCTCCACGCCCTTTTTCAGGGTGACGAACACGTAGATTCCCTGGCCCTTTACCTCGTGGGGATAACCGGCCGCCGCCGCCTCGCTCACGGCGTCGTGCAGCACAAGCGCGCTTTCCACTTCCGCGGTGGAAATGCGGTGGCCGGAAACGTTGATCACGTCGTCCACCCGGCCCTGGAGGAAGTGGTAGCCCTCCTCGTCCACGATGCAGCCGTCGCCGGTGAAGTACATGCCCGGGTATTGGGAAAAGTAGGTTTCCACCCACCGTTCGTGGTTGCCCAGAATGGTCCGGGACAGGCCGGGCCACGGGCGTTCGATGCAGAGGTGTCCGTTGGTGTTGGGTGGCATGGGTTCGCCTCGCTGCTCGATGTCCTCGGTGCCGGGATTGGTGACGCGGGGGACGATTCCGGGGAACGGGAAGGTGGCGGAGCCGGGTTTGGTGGGCCACGCGCCGGGCAGGGGTGCTATGCAGATGCCGCCGGTTTCCGTCTGCCACCAGGTGTCGACGATCGGACAATTTTCCCGGCCTATGTGCTTGTGGTACCACATCCAGGCCTCGGGATTGATGGGCTCGCCCACCGTTCCCAGGACGCGCAGGCTGGACAGATCGTATTTGGCCGGCCATTCCTCTCCGTGGCGGGACAGGGCCCGGATGGCGGTGGGCGCGGTGTAGCAGATGTTGACACCGTAGCGTTCGATGAGTTCCCATGCACGGCCCGGATGGGGGAACAGGGGAGTGCCCTCGTACATGAAGCTGGTGGTGCCGTTGGCCAGGGGACCGTAAACGATGTAGCTGTGTCCCGTGATCCAGCCGATGTCCGCCATGCACCAGTACAGGGATTCGGGCTGGAGGTCGAAGACCCACTTCGTCGTCCAGTAGGTGTAGACCATGTAGCCGCCGATGGTGTGCACCTGGCCCTTTGGAGCGCCCGTGCTGCCGCTGGTGTACAGGTAGAAGAGGGGCTCCTCGGCGCCCATCTTCTCGCACTCGCAGTGGGTGGTGATGTCCTCGGCGCAGGTCTCCTCGTCCCAGTAGGAGTCCCGGCCCTCGATCATGGGTATGTCCGCACCGGTGCGGCGCACAACAACCACTTTCTCCACGTTCGGGCACGAGTCCAGCGCGGTGTCCACGATGTGCTTGAGGCCGAACTTTTTGCCTGCCCGCACGGATTCGTCGATGGTCACGACCACCCGGGACTCGCTTTCCCGGACCCGGTGGGCCAGGGCGTCGGCGGAAAAGCCTCCGAACACCACGCTGTGGGGGCAGCCAATGCGGGCGCAGGCCAGCATGGCCACGGGAAGCTGCCAGACCATGGGAAGGAACAGGGTCACGCAGTCGCCCTTTTTGAGCCCCATCTTCTTGAGAACGTTGGCAAAGCGGCATACTTCCTGGTGCAGGGTCTGGTAGGTGAGGACGACGACTTCCTCGTCGGGTTCCCCCTGCCAGACGATGGCGGCGCGGTTTTTCGTAGGCGTGTCCAGGTGCCGGTCCAGGCAGTTGTAGGACATGTTGGTGACGCCGTCCGCGTACCATTTGTGAAAAACCCGGCCCTCGTCGATGTCGAAGTTGTAGGAAAGGATGGTCTGTGGCTCCGAGTACCAGAACAGGCCCTTGGCCATGTCGCGCCAGAAGCCTTCCGGGTCGTTCACCGACCGGTCGTACAACTCCCGGTACTGCTCGTAGCCGCGAATCGCGGCGCGTTCCTTGAATTCCTCGTCAGGATGGTATTTTCCGTCCTTTTCAATGACTCCCATGTCAAAACCTCCCTGGGGGATGCATAACGGCTGGATGCGTCCTTTGTTTTTGGGCTGTTTCCGGTTGCGGTCCTTTGTCCTGTCACACGTTGCGGCCCGGACCCGGCCCCCGCGCCGGAGGTCCCGGGTCGCACGTCTTGTCCGGATCATCCCTTTCCGGAACTGGAGTATCCCGTCCCCTGGAGCGCGGTGTCGATCTCGCCCAGGATTTCCGGGTCGTCGATGGTTGCCGGGGTCTTGTATTCCGCGTTGTCCGCGATTTTTTTCATGGTGCCGCGCAGGATCTTGCCGCTACGGGTCTTGGGCAGCCGTTTCACCACAATGGCCTTCTTGAAGGCGGCCACCGGGCCGATGCTTTCCCTGACCATTTTTACGGCCTCGGCCACGATGTCCTCGTGAGGCCTGTCCACGCCGGACTTGAGCACGAGAAAGCCCAGGGGGACCTGACCCTTGAGCTGGTCCTCGACGCCCACCACGGCGCATTCGGCCACGTCCTGGTGGGAGGACAGGACCTCCTCCATGGCTCCGGTGGACAGGCGGTGTCCGGCCACGTTGATGATGTCGTCGGTCCGGGTCATGACGAAAATGTAGCCGTCCTCGTCGATGTACCCGGCGTCGCCGGTGCTGTAGTAGCCCGGGAACTGGGACAGGTAGGAGCGTATGAACCCCTCGTCGTTCTGCCAGAGGGTGGGCAGGGTCCCGGGAGGCAGGGGAAGTTTCACGACGATGGCGCCGATTTCCCCGGGCGGTACGGGTTCGCCCCCGGGATCGAGAACCTGGACGTTCCATCCGGGCACCGACTTGGTGGGAGAGCCGGGTTTGACCGGGAACCGGTGCAGGCCCATGCAGTTGGCGCCGATGGCCCAGCCGGTCTCCGTCTGCCACCAGTGGTCGATCACCGGCACGTTCAGCATGTTTCCGGCCCAGGCCAGGGTGTCCGGGTCGGTGCGTTCGCCGGCCAGGAACAGGTAGGTGAAGCCCGAGAGGTCGTAATCCTTCAACAGCTCGCCGCGGGGGTCCTCCCGCTTGATGGCGCGGAAGGCGGTGGGCGCGGTGAACAGTGCCTTGACCCCGTGTTGGGAGATGACCCTCCAGAAGGCGCCCGCGTCCGGCGTGCCCACTGGTTTGCCCTCGTACATTATGGTGGTGCAGCCGTGGAGCAGGGGCGCGTAGACGATGTAGGAATGGCCCACGACCCAGCCCACGTCCGACGCGGCCCAGTAGACCTCGCCGGGCTTGGTGTCGTAGATGGCGGACATGGTCCACTTGAGGGCCACCATGTGGCCGCCGTTGTCCCGGACAACGCCCTTGGGCACGCCCGTGGTGCCCGACGTGTACAGGATATACAGCGGATCGGTGGCTTCCACGGGGACGCAGTCCTGCTCCGGGCCCTCGGCGATGGCCTCGGCCCAGTCCAGGTCCCGGCCCTCCACCATGGGAGCGACCTCCTGGGGCCGTTGAAAAATGATGCACTTTTCCGGTTTGTGTGCGGCCAGCTCGACGGCTTCGTCCAGCAGGGGCTTGTACTTGACCACCCGGTTGATCTCGATGCCGCACGACGCGGTCACGATGAGCCTGGGCTTGGCGTCGTCGATGCGGGTGGCCAGCTCGCGGGCGGCGAACCCTCCGAAGACCACCGAATGGATGGCCCCGATGCGGGCACAGGCCAGCATGGCTATGGCGGCCTCCGGGATCATGGGCATGTACACCACCACCCGGTCGCCCCTTTTTACGCCCTGGGTGACCATGGCCCCCGCGAACCTTGCCACGGCCTCGCGCAGCTCGTTGTAGGTGATGGCAAGGACGGTGTCCGTTACCGGGCTGTCGTATATGATGGCGGGTTGGTCTCCCCTGCCGTCCTCCACGTGGCGGTCCACCGCATTGTAGCAGGTGTTGCACAATCCGCCCGTGAACCAGCGGTAGAAGGGCTTGTTGGAGTCGTCCAGGACCTTGTCCCACTTTCTGTACCAGTGAAGGTCCCCGGCTGCCTCCGCCCAGAAACCCTCGGGGTCCCTCAGTGATCGTTCGTACGCCTGTTCGTATGCGTTGGCCATGTCGGATTTTCTCCTTTGCTAGGGGCGACCGGGTTTTTGGCATGCCCTGGATGACTCCTGTCAGTTTCGGCAACCGGTCTGAGTAATTTCGGGGGTGTCCCGCGCAGGTGGATTCCCTGACCCATTGTTCCCGGCGGGTGGGGCAAAATTTCCCGAACAGGCGCTCCATGTCCGGGCGATGTAACCCGTTCGGCGGCGGGATCCGCCGCCATGGCCCGGAAGACAAACCACTGAAAGGCGGCGCGCCCCGCGGGGCGGACCATGGCCGGGAATTCGGTTTACAGGAAGAAGCATGGGCCGTGCCAGAGCGGGGATGCGCCGGTCCCGGCATGCCGGGGATGTCTAGGCGCGCCGCAGGTTAGACAACAGGTGCGGGGGGTGGGGTTAGAAATGATCGGGGGCGAACAGCGCGGCGGCTCAGGGGGAAAGGCCGCGGCGGCGTATTTCCTGTTCCACGGCGGCCAGGGACGCCTTGATTTCGTATATCCTGCCGCCGGGTACATACGGGTTGAGATGATCCCCGCCCGCGTCCGGAGGATACGAGGAAGCGCCGTAGGTTTGCCAGTCCCATTCCTCTTCGGACATGGCGGCCTGGAGGCCGCGGTACCGGGCCAGCAATTCCTCGTCGGACATGGCCCGCACGCGCTGTTCCCGCTCGCGCCGCCGGTCGGCGGCGCAACCCGCGGCGGACAGGGCGCAGAGCAGGGAAAGGACAACAAGCGCCGCGACACAAAACGTACGGATTTTCAGATCGGACATGGATGAGTCCCCGGTTACAGTGTGGTGCGGTCCCGCACGGGAATGCCCCGCTGCGCGAGGTGGGTCTTGATCTGCTCCACGGTGTACGTGCCGTAGTGCACCATGGAGGCGATGAGCGCCGCGTCGGCGCGGCCCTCGGTCAACACGTCGCCCAGGTGGTCGGGTATGCCGCCCCCGCCGGAAGCGATCACCGGAATGTTCACGGCGTCCGATATCATGGAGGTTACGTTGAGCTCGTACCCCTCCCTGGTGCCGTCCGCATCTATGGAGTTGAGGCATATCTCGCCGGCGCCCAGGTTTTCCGCCTCCCTGGCCCACCACAGGGCGTCGATGCCCATGCGGGTGCGGCCTCCATTGATCACCACCTCGTAGCCCGAGGGTATCTGGGCGCTCTTCTCCACCTTTAGGGCGTCCATGCCCAGGACCACGCACTGGTTGCCGAAGGCCCTGGCTCCCTCGGAAAGGATTCCGGGGTTCTTCACCGCCGCCGAATTCACGGATATCTTTTCCGCGCCGGCAAGCAGCACGTCGCGCATGTCCTCCACGTTGCGGATGCCGCCGCCCACGGAAAAGGGGATGAAGATGGTCTCGGCGACCCGCCGGACCACGTCGATCATGATGCCCCGCTTTTCGTGGGACGCGGTGATGTCGTAGAAGACCAGTTCGTCCACGCCCTGTTCGTAATAGGCGCGGGCCATGTCCACGGGGTCGCCGATATCGATGTTGCCCTTGAACTTGACGCCCTTGGTGGTCTTGCCGTCCCGGACGTCCAGGCAGATTATGATTCGCTTGCTTAGCATGATGTCCGTCCCGCCGGTCTTGCGAAAGGCCGGCAATGTTTGCAAGCGCGCAGGCTTACCAGCCTGTTGAAAAACGCGATCTGCGGCGTTGCGCTTCATTTCTTGTCAGTGCGGGGTACCGTAAGTACGCCTTATTCCTTAAAATTCGCGCGCCTTGCATCTCATCGTTTTTGAACAGGCTGCAAATTTCGAGTTTTTCAACGGGCTGTTACGGCAGCCAGTCGCAGAAATTCTTTAGTATGGCCAGTCCGGGTTCCCCGCTTTTCTCAGGGTGGAACTGGGTGGCCACGAGGTTGTCGCGTCCGATGACGGAGGCGAAGGTCACACCGTATTCGGTCCGGCCCAGGACCTGGCTTTGATCCTCGGGATTCGGGTAGTAGCTGTGCACGAAATAGAACTGGTGCTCGGGCAGAACGTCGGCGAGCACCGGGTGGGCCGCGCCGGCCGGGGTGAGTTCCACGTTGTTCCAACCCATCTGTGGCACCTTGAGGCGTGCGCCCGAATCGTCGCGCATGTTGTCCGGGAAAGAGATCACCTCGCCCCGGACGAGGTCCAGGCATCGGGCGTCGTTTTCCCGGCTATGGGTCATGATGACCTGGGTGCCCAGGCAGATGCCCAGCACCGGTCTGCCCGAGGCCACCGCGTCCCGGACAGCCTTGTCCAGCCCGAACTTGCGCAGGCTTTCCATGGCGGAGCCGGCCGCACCGACCCCGGGGAAGATCACCCTGTCGGCCCTGTTTATGGCGACCAGTTCCCTGGTGACCTGGCATTCGTAGCCCAGGTGGCGCACGGCCCTGGCCACGCTGGTGAGGTTGCCGGCGTCGTAGTCTATGATGGCAATCACTTGTTTTCGTCCTTCGTTTCCGCGTCTTCAACGTTGTGGGCTTCCCGCCAGAGCTGCCACAGCCGGTCCCTGTCCACGTCTTCCGCTTTCTCCCCGGTTTCGGCCAGCGCGTCCTCCACCTTCGAGAAGCTGTCCGTGTAGCGGTTCACCGCGTCCTTCAGTGCGGAGTCCGGATGCACGCCAACGTCGCGGCTCATGCTGACCAGGCCGAGCAGGAACCTGCCCAGCAGGTCGTGGTAGCCGGACCTGTCTCCATGCTCCCCGGCTTCCCTGATGCCGTCGTACAAGCGGTCCAGATGCCTTTGCGGTCCGTTTTCCGCCCAGGTGAGCCCAAGGCGCGAAACCCGCTCGATGATCCGGTAAGCCCGCATCAGTATGGGCATGCTCCCGGGTACGGAATCGAGCAGCCTCTTTCCGTTCCCGTTCCTTTTGGCCTCGCCCCGCTTGAACTCGTACCAGCGCTGGCGGACGTCTTCCGCGGTCTTTACGTTCGCGTCGCCGAACACGTGGGGATGGCGCCGGACCATTTTGTCCGAAATGGCGTCGGCCACGTCGTCAATGTCGAATCCCTCCCGTTCCTCGTAAAGCCGGGCCAGGAAGACGATCTGAAACAAAACGTCGCCAAGTTCCTCGAGAACGTCGGCGACCGAACCGGAATCCAGCGCGTCCAGCAGCTCGTACATTTCCTCCACGAGATACACGCGCATGGTTTCCGGGGTCTGCCTTTTGTCCCACGGGCAACCGTTTTCCCCCCGCAGGGTGGCCACGAGTTCCACCAGCCGGGGGAACGCCCCGCCCGGCCGGTTTGTCACTCCGTCTGCCATCTGTCCCTTAATTCCTGCACCTTCTCCCAAAAGGTCTCCTTCATGTCAGGGGGAACCATGTCCACCATTTTGGCCGAAACGTCCATGATGTGCGGACTCAATTGCGAACGCTCCACAAAGCCCAGCCTGTCCATGGGCAGCAGCGTGGCGAAGCCCACCAGTATCACGGAGATCAGCAGAACGCTTTTGAGCACTCCAAAGGCGGAACCCGCGATTTTGTCGAACCAGCCCAGGCTGGCTATCTTCAAAAAGTATTTGAGGATCACCCCAGCGATGGAAATGACCAAAAACACGATTGCCAGAATGATCATGAAACTGATGGTGGGAAGTATCGGTTCCCAGTTCATGTCGGGACCTGTCGGCATCACGGACAATACCGTGGGGGAGATGCTTTCGTAGTAGGTGTAGGCTGCGTAGAATCCCCCGAAGACGGCGATGATCGAGCAGATCTCCTTGATGAAACCGCGAAACCAGCCCCGTACAAGACCCCATAGCAGAAGCAGCAGTATCAGTCCGTCCAGATTGTTCATGGCATTCTCCCGTGTGGTCGCGTGTGCATTGACGTTCGGTGCCGGCCTGTTGAAAAGCAGGGCCTCCGGCGTTGCGCCACATGCCCCCTCGGTGCGGCGTACCGGTTGTACGCCAACCTTACCGGAATTCGCGCGTTTTGCATCCCGTCTGTTTCGAACAGGCTGAAAAGTCCCGGTTTTTCAACGGACCGCTATCGGATGCGGGGTTTCAAGTCAACAATGCATATTTTCGGCCCCACGCATTCGCGGGTGACCCGACTCCATGAATCCTCGCCGTTCAGGCGCGGCGACGGGCCATGTGGCGAAGCCGGGGGACGGCGAGTTTTCGTCGTGAGTCATATGAGAAGCCGGTGTCACGGGCCTTCACGAATCACACGATATTTTCGTCGCGGATTCGGTCTCCGGTTAACAGCCTGTTGAAAAACGCGATCTGCGGTGTTGCGCTTCATTTCTCGTCGATGCAGCGTACCGTAAGTACGCCTTACTCCTCGAAATTCGCGCGCCTTGCATCTCATCGTTTTTGAACAGGCTGCCAATTTCGAGTTTTTCAACGGGCTGTTAGGTGGTCGGATGGAGATGGAAGTAAATGGGAAGTAGAAAATCGCTGAAGCCCTTGCGGGGCGGCCTCATGCGGCGCGTCTGCGGCGTCAGAGCCCGGCCGGCGTACTTCAGTACAGCCGACAGGCTCTTCCTTGCATCCGCACCACCTGAGACCGCTCACGGATTCAGCCAGGATTTCAGAGGGTCCGCAATCCGCGGCAGGTGGGATGCCGGTCCTGTATCGTTAAATTCTGTCAAAGAACAGGCATAAAACTGTTATTGTAAAACCTGTTTCGTTCGCCTCAAGGCCTGTTTCATTCCATTAGGAATGCGAGCGATTCACCACCAAATCCAGCTTTTTGTCAAGAACATTTTTCCCGAACCGCCGCCTGTCATGGACGCCCACAACCGGCATTCCCGCAAAGCGTGAAGTGGCTGGTGAATTCAGTCTCCCGACGCCTGACCCACCGGGACCGCCTGGACATGATCCGCACCGCGGGAGCTTGGCACGGATGCAAAGCGTAGCAGACACGTCACGGTCCGCATGAAGTTCTGGTCGGAGCCGTGGGAGGACCGCCATCATGGTGCGCAAGGATCCGTAATGTTTTCAGGTGGCCGGTTTCCGGAAACAGGATTCGGGAACAGGATTCGCCAATGACGGAGTATGGCGTCCTGATCCCCAAAACGGTTCTCACTCGCCGGTGGAGTAATCCTCCCTGAGTTTCGCCTTCATGATCTTTCCCACCGGGGTGAGGGGCAGTTCGGAGCGGAACACGATCTGCTTGGGCACCTTGTAGTCGGCAAGGTGTTCCCGGCAGTAATCCTGCAACTCCGCGGCGGTGGGTTCCTGCCCCGGGACCGGCACGACGTAGTACCTGCCCACCTCGCCCAGCACGGTGTCGGGCACTCCGATGCCCGCGGCCATGGCCACCTTGGGGTGTTTGGACAGCAGGTTCTCCACTTCCACGGGATACACGTTGAAACCGCCCTGGATGTACATCTCCTTCTTGCGGCCCATGAGTGTTATGTAGCCATCTTCGTCCAGCCAGCCCATGTCGCCGGTGTGCAGCCAGCCGTCGCGGTCAAAGGCTTCGGCCGTCTCCTCGGGCATGCGGAAATAGCCGGAGACCACGGCGTCGCCGCGAAAGCAGAGTTCGCCCACCTCGCCGCCGGGCAGGTCATGGCCCTCGGCGTCCACCACCTTGACCTCGAAGTCGCCGATGGTCTTGCCGATGCTGCGGACCGTGGTGTCGAAGTCGCTCTCCCACGGGGACAGGACCACGGCGCCGGAGGTCTCGGACAGGCCGTAGAGGTTCATCACCGTGCCGTTGGGAAAGGCCTTGTACAGCTTGTCCAGGAGGGCGGGTTCCGCGTTGGATCCGCCGGTGATCACGAGGCGTACGCTGGAGGTGTCCACCTCCTTGAGGTCCTCCTGCATGAGCAGCAGGGTGTGCATGGTGGGGACGCCCGCCACCACGGTGGGAGGATTCTCCTTCATTATGCGGATTACGTCCTGCGGGATGAACATGGGGATTAGCACGCAGGTGCCCCTGGCCAGCAGCATTGTGAGGATGCCACAGGTGATTCCGCCCACGTGGTTGAAGGGCAGGGCGAGCGGCATGACGTCGTCGGGGTGCGCCCTTACGTGAAATGCCTCGGCCCGCGCGGAGGCGAGCTGGCTCTTGTGGGAGATGGCCGCGCCCTTGGGCCGGCCCGTGGTGCCGGAGGTGTAGATGATGATCATCAGGTCGTCGGGCGCCACGTCGTCCCGGGCCGCCGCGAGGGCTTGGCGGTCCGTTTCCGTGTCCATGAGCGAGTCGAAGGTGTGGCTTCCGGCAAAGCCCTCGCCGCCGATGAAGATGTAGTCCCTGACCGAGGGAACGCGCTTCCTGAAGCCGTCGAAAAAGGACACGTAGTCCATGTCGCCCAATGAGGCCAGGGACACCACGGCCCGCGCCTCGCTGTGGTTGAGGATGTAGTCCAGTTCCGAGTCCCGGTACCGGACGTTCAACCCCACGATGACCGCGCCGATCTTGGCGGCGGCGAAATAGGTGTAGAGCCATTCGGGCTGGTTCAGGGCGTTCACGCCGATGCGGTCGCCCTTTTTGACGCCCATGTTCAACAGCGCGGTTGCGACCCGGTCCGAGGCCGCGTCCACTTCGGCGAAGCTGATTTCCTTTCCCTGGTACACGTAGCAGCGGTCGCTTCCGTGGGAAGCGACGGCGTCGGCGAGAGCCGACCAGACGGTGGTGGCGCTGGAGATTTCGGTCATGGTGTACCTCCTTGGGGTGTTTGGGGGACGGAAGCAGGCCGCCGGCATGTGCGGACGAACGTCAGTCAGGCACCTCCGGCGCGGGATCGATCCTGGCAGAATCACTGCAGAAACCGTCTTTGAATCATGCCTGTCTCCCGACAATATACAGGAACACCGGCAGTCCGGGCAATCCCTTTTTCGCGCCCGTTTCGGCTTGACTTGACGCGACCCGACCCATGGCCTATAGTCCGCCGCACGTGAGGTTTCCCATGCAGGCACTGGTAACGGGCGGCACCGGATTTGTCGGTTCCGCCGTCATACGAAAGCTGCTGGGCGCCGGGCACGCCGTGCGCGCCCTGTGCAGGCCCGGTTCGAACCGGGGCAACCTGGAGGGCCTGGACGCCGATGTGTTCCCCGGCGACATCCGGGACCCGGATTCCTGCCGCGAGGCGGCGGCAGGATGCGACGCGGTGTTTCACGTCGCGGCGGACTACCGTCTGTGGGTGCCGCGTCCCCGGGAGATATACGCGGCCAACGTGCTGGGCACGTTGAACGTGATGCAGGCGGCGCTCGGCGCCGGAGTCGAACGGGTGGTGTACACCAGCAGCGTGGCCACCCTGGGCATTTTGCCGGGCGGGGTTCCGGCCGAGGAGGACACTCCGGTGGCGTATCCGGACATGATCGGCCATTACAAGCGATCCAAGTTTCTGGCCGAGGCCGAGGTCCATCGCCTGGTGGTGGAACGCGGCCTGCCCGCCGTTGTGGTGAATCCGTCCACTCCCGTAGGTCCCCGCGACATCAAGCCCACGCCCACCGGCCGGATGGTGGTGCAGGCGGCCACGGGCGGCATGCCCGCTTACGTGGACACGGGGCTGAACTTGGCGCACGTGGACGACGTGGCCGCGGGACATCTTCTGGCGCTGGAACGCGGCGCCGTTGGAGAGCGCTACATACTGGGCGGGGAGGACCTCTCGCTGCGGGAAATCCTGGTCGAGGTGGCCAGGACCGTGGGAAGGGTGCCTCCACGGGTCAGACTGCCGCGTCGGCCACTGTATCCGCTGGCCGTGGCCGCGGAATCCTGGGCCAGGATCAGTGGCGCCGAACCGTTCGTGACCGTGGACGGAATCCGGCTGGCCAAAAAGCTCATGTTCTTTTCGTCGGACAAAGCCCGGCGCGAACTGGGATACGACCCCAGGCCCGCGCGCTACGCCGTGGCCGACGCCATTGCCTGGTTCAGCCGGCACGGTTATCTCGACTGAGACAGACCCCCCTTGCAACAGGGAACCGAATCATGGCCGTTCCATTGATACAACAGTACCGGGTGGGCAGCTACATCCTGCGCCAGCGTTTGCTGCGCAGGGCCCGCTACCCCCTGGTTCTCATGCTGGAACCCCTGTTCGCGTGCAACCTGGCATGCCCGGGATGCGGCAAGGTGAACCAGCCGCCCGAGGTGCTCAAACAGCGCATGGACACACGGGAGTGCCTGGACGCGGCCCGTGAATGCGGCGCGCCCGTGGTGTCCATCGCCGGCGGCGAGCCCTTGATACACCCGGAGATGCCGGCCATCGTGCGTGGCATGGTGGAGGAGAAACGGTTCGTGTATTTGTGCACGAACGGTCTGTTGCTGGAAAAGAGGCTGGGCGACTATGAGCCCTCGCCCTATCTCACCCTGTCCGTGCACCTGGACGGATTGCGGGACCGACATGACGCGGCCGTGGGCCGCCAGGGCGTGTTCGACGCCGCCGTGACGGGAATCCGGGAGGCGGTGGGGCGGGGTTTTCGCGTGGCCATCAACTGCACCCTGTACGAGGGCGTGGAGCCCCGGGAAACCGTGGAATTCTTCGATTTCGCCATGCGCCTGGGCATCGAGGGCATCATGGTCGCCCCCGGTTTCCATTACGAAGGCGCCAACAGCCAGGAGGTCTTTTTGAAAAGGCAGGAGGCCAAGAAGCTGTTCCGTCGCGTGCTGGAGTACGGCAGGGGCAGGCCCTGGGTGTTCAACCACACTCCCCTGTACCTGGACTTTCTCGCCGGAAACCGGGCCTGGCAGTGCATGCCCTGGGGCAATCCCACGCGCAACGTCCTGGGTTGGCAGAGGCCCTGCTACCTTCTGGCCGACGGCAAACCCGCACGGACGTTCGCGGACCTGGTGGAGGCCACGGACTGGGATCGCTATGGCCTGGGCAGACATCCGTCCTGCGCCAACTGCATGCTGCACAGCGGTTTCGAGCCCACCGCGGTGGAGGAGACCTTTCGCAGGCCACTGGCCGCCCTGTGGGTGGCGAAACGGGGGCCCCGCACACGCGGCGTCATGGCGCCCGACCCCGTGGAGGGATGACGGGGACGGTCCGGACGTTGCGCGAGGCGGCGGATTGCATTAAGTTGGGGAACAATCATACACCGTCCCCCGACCAGCGAACGGAAGAGTCGTACCATGTGTAAGAGATCAGTCATCGTCCTTGCCACGATCCTCGCTGTTTCGGTGTGGGGCGGCGCGGCGGCGGATGAACGGGCTGCCAAGACCCCGGACCGGCCGGCCGGCGTGGTGGAGCGCCTGCATGACTGTCTGCTCGACGTCATGCGGAACGCCGGGGCCCTGGGATTTTCCGGCAGGTACGAAAGGCTGGAACCCGTGGTGGCCGGGACCTACGATTTTCAAACCATACCCCGCGTGGTTGCCGGCTCCCGTTACCGCAATGCCCCGGAACCGGTTCAAAAACGGTTCGTGGAAGCCTTTGCCGATCTCAGCACCGCCACCTACGCGGCGCGCTTCGACGGCTACGGCGGAGAACGGTTCGAGACCCTGTCCGTGGAGGACGCCCGGGCGGGCCGCAAGCTGGTGAGGACCCAGATCGTGCGGCCGAACCAGAAACCCGTTTCCCTGGACTACCTGGTCCATGAAACGGATGCGGGATGGCGGGTGATCAACGTGATCGCGGAGGGCGTGAGCGACCTGTCCCTGAAGAGGGCGGATTACTCGGCGTATCTTGAGAACCACACACTGGAGGAACTGGCCGCCGAGTTGCGGAAGAAGGCGGCGAGCCTGGCTCCCCCCTGAATCCGTGACGAAAATATTGAAACAACTTTCAAGAACCCCATAAATCGGGCTTTTTGCGTGTTCTTGAACAAATCTTCGTTTCACCCGTTGGGTGAAAGGATTTTTCGCCCTTGCGGGGCGGCCTCATGCGGCGCGTCTGCGGC
>JBKHBM010000113.1:0-14692 GCA_046542385.1 Desulfatibacillaceae bacterium
CATCTCATCGTTTTTGAACAGGCTGCCAATTTCGAGTTTTTCAACGGGCTGTTAACCAACAGGCTGGCATCATCGTCGGGGTCGCTCTTCCAGGCGCACGTCCATTTCCCGCCTGTCGCCGTCACGCAGGATGTCAAGGGTTACCACGTCGCCGGGGCGGTGTTTTCTCAAGGCCCGCGCGAACTGCTCGGTGCTTTCCATCTTCTCGCCTTCAAATCCGACCACCACGTCGCCGCCGACGGGCAAAAGGGCGTTGCCTATGCGCACCATGCGCTGGCCGCCGCGCAGGCCGGCCTCGTCGGCCGGACCGCCGTCGATGACCTCCATGAGCAGCACGCCCCGATCCACCGAGAGGCCGAGTGCCTCGGCAAGACCCGGAAACAGGGGGAACATGCGCGCTCCGATCCATGGTTCGGCCACGTACCCCTTTTCGATCAACTCCGGAATGACCCGTTTCGCCGTGTCCACGGGCACGGCGAACCCGATGCCCACGCTGCCGCCCGCGGGAGACAGGATGGCGGTGTTGATGCCGATGATCTTGCCCGAGGAGTCCAGAAGCGGCCCGCCCGAGTTACCCGGATTGATGGACGCATCGGTCTGAATCAGGTCCTCCATCAGGGTCCCCGTTCTCGAATTGATGGATCGGCCCAGTGAGGAAATGACTCCCGTGGTCAGGGTTTCGCCAAGACCGAAGGGGTTGCCGATGGCGAACACCTTCTGCCCCACCTGCAGGTCCGAGGAGCTCCCCAACGGCAACGGATGGAGCCGGTCTTTCGGCGCGTCGATACGAATCACGGCGAGGTCGTTGTCGGGATACGTGCCCACGAGACGGCCGGCGTACTTGTTCCCGTCGGCCAGGGTAACCTCGATGCTCCGGGCGCTGGTGATCACGTGGTCGTTGGTGAGTACGTGCCCTTCCTTGTCTATGACCACGCCCGAACCCGCACCTTCCTGCGGTATGGGCCGAAGGAAGAAGTCGTGGGTCACCGTGACGCTGGTAATGTTCACCACCCCCCGGGCCGCCGCCTGGTAAATCTCTATGTTGTTGCGCTCTTCCCGGGTAAGGGCGGACGCCGGGCCGGTGGCGATCACTATAGCCACTGCCGCGGCCATGGCCGCGACCAGCGGCGTCCGTTTGCGCTGGATTCCGTTCATGTTTTGGGGCATCCCTCCTCGAATCGGGGCACGGGCCGTCAGCCCGTGCGCCTCGCCCTGGCCTGGCGCCGCAGCGCCCAGGCCACAACCAGCAGGACGATTATGATGTATACGAATTCCTTGTTGAAAAACGGCCTGGAACCTTTGAAAAGCCAGCCGAATTCGCGCTTCACCGTGGAAACGGGTATTGCGAAGCCCACCCCCGCGGACCCTCCGGTCGGCGAGATGATGGCGGTGTTGATGCCCAGAAGCTCGCCCTTCGTGGACAGTAACGGCCCCCCGGAGTTGCCCGGATTGATGGCCGCGTCGGTCTGAATGAGGTTGTCCAGCCGAATGCCGCCCGCACCCGCCAGGCTCCGGCCCAAGGACGAAACCACGCCCGTGGTGAGGGTACTGTCCAGCCCGAAGGGGTTTCCGATTGCCAGCACAATCCTGCCCGTCGCCAGATCGCTCGACGTCCCTGTCGGAATGGGGACGAGCCTTTGCGCGGGAGCGTCGATCCTGATCACGGCCAGATCCTGCTCGGGCCTGGTCTCCACCACCTCGGCCGGCCACTCGCTCTGGTCGTGCAGAGTCACGGTGATGCCCTCGCCGGCCCGGATCACGTGGGCATTGGTGAGAATTCGGCCCTTCCTGTCCATGACCACGCCGGAACCCGTTCCCTCCAAAGGGATCGCCCGGTGGAAAAAGTCGAAACGAACGGTCACGGAGCGCACATGCGCCACGCTGGGCGCGGCCTTCTTGTAAGCCTCGATCACGATTGTTTCCGAGGGAGTCAACGCCCATGCCGTATGGGCGCAAAGAACCAGCAGGACTGCCAGGGCCAGGGGTAAACCGTAAGGCCCGGGATGGTCGGAATCTCGTTTTTCGCTACTGTCCGGGTCCATCAATCCAGATACCGAGGTTTCGCGTTGTCAGCCTGTTGAATAATCCGATCCGCAGCGTTGGCGGCATCCCCGCGGGTGCGGCGCGCCATGGGCACATCCGGCTCTCCGGGAATGTTGCTCCTCGCTTCTCGTCGTTTTCAAACTGGCGGGCAATTCCGGGTTTCTCAACGGACCGTCAAGGCGCAACGGCGCGCCGGACGGCTGGGCTTCAATGACGCCGGGTTCATTGTACACAAAACCGGATAAAACTCAATTTCTTTTGAATCCCTGCCCCATGGCGGGGAATAATTTCCCCTTCCCCTTGTCGACACGACGCTTGTTCGTGCGCCAGAGCGCACAACATAACAGCCCGTTGAAAAACTCGGAATTTGCAGCCTGTTAAAAAACGATGAGATGCAAGGCGCGCGAATTTCGAGCAGTAAGGGGTACTTACGGTACGCTGCATCGACGAGAAATGAAGCGCAACACCGCAGACCGCGTTTTTCAACAGGCTGATAAGGCGCCATCACCCGGCGCACAAGCCCCTCTCCGGCACAAAGGGCCTTCTCCGGCCGGGTTGCCCGCGAAAACCATTTGGCGGCGAACAAGTTCCCGTGCTAAACTGGGTTCCCCCTTTACCAGATGCGGTCAAGTACAGGCAATGGACGCGGACCCGGCGTCCCCTGGCGTAATCATCCCCCCGACGAGGCATTTCCTGGAGGTTTCGGCATGGATCTTTCCGGTAAGAGAATCGCCATCATGGTGGAGGAAATCTATAATGAACACGAATTCTGGTACCCGTACTGGCGATTGATGGAAGCCGGTGCACGGGTCGTCGTCGTCGGGGCCGAAAAGGGCGCCGAGTACAAGGGGAAGTACGGGATGCCCGCCACGGCGGACGCCGGAGCCAAAGAGGTGAACGGTCGGGATTTCGACGGCGTCATCATCCCGGGTGGATACGCCCCGGACCACATGCGCAGACACCCCGACATGATCAGGTTCGTACGGGACGCATGGGACGCGGGCAAGGTGGTGGCCGCGATCTGCCACGCTGGATGGATGCTGGCCAGCGCCGGAATCCTCAAGGGGAAACAGGTCACCTCCTTTTTCGCCATCAGGGACGACATGGTGAACGCCGGAGCCCAATGGGTGGACGAGGATGTCGTGATCGACGGACATCTCGTGACCAGTCGCCAGCCCGAGGACCTGCCCGCGTTCATGAGGGCGTTCGGGAGGGTGCTGCAGAAGTGACCCCCCGACCCGCCCTGGCAGCCTGTTGAAAAACGCGATCTGCGGCGTTGCGCGTCATTTCTCCTCAACGCGACGTACCGTAAGTACGCCTTGTTCCTCGAAATTCGCGCGCCTTGCATCTCATCGTTTTTGAACAGGCTGCAAATTTCGAGGTTTTCAACGGGCTCCTAGCGAACCTGATTCGTCTTGGACTCGACGACCTCCGCGCGGGGCGCCTTTTCGGCGTCCCGTTGCCATTGTCCGGAAAACGGCCACACAGTCGGAAGGCAGTTTCCGGCCGTCGGCCACAAGGCCAACCCGGCATCCGTCCCTTCGAGCGACCCGCCCCGGGGACGGGAACGCCGCGCCGCAACCGTGCGACATGTCCCCCGCGCGCCCCATACCTTGAATATACCGAGGAACACCCTCCCCTTGTCCGTGCCGGCCGCCTCCAGCAAAACAAAAACCCGGCGTTTGCCGGGCTTTTCCCTCCCCCGGAGTTGGAGGGCGCTACTGGCCGGGATCGATCCACGACACAGGCTGATCCACTTAGTGCTGCTTCCTTCCGGACCTGACACGGTTCATGGCCGCCTGTTGCGCGGCGACCGGCCAGTGCGCCCATAAACTCCGGCGACCGGGCCGGTGCGCGGAGGCCGATGTCCGCCTCCCGTTTCGGACAGGCGTTTTCGGCCGACGCGTACGCAATCTGTATTTACCATAGTAACTCCTGCGCCTTCACTTTGCAAGGGTGAAACGCGAATAAAAAATATGACTTGCGCATGGACTCCATCCCATCCAAGGCATGGATTCTCTTGACAATAAATGGCGGGGTCTTATCTTGTTCGCGTCAAGGAAAAAACACCGATTGTTATCGGAATGTCGGGAGCTTACGCCGATCATGAACAGTAAAGGCAGTGTTTACAGGATACCCGTCCGGGTACTGGGAGATGAAAAAACCATGGATGACCCCATTACCGAACAAGCGCGCAAAAAGGCGGAGGAAGCTGAAAAATTGAAAGATACGGAAATCGGCCAGGCAGAGGATGCCGCGCGAACGGATGCTGGCGACCCCCCGGGGGATCCGGCGGTGGAATCCGACCCGGGAATGGAGGATGTCCTGGAAAAGGACATAGAGCAAAAGCTCCTCGAAACAGAGGAGGAATCAAAACAGCTGCACGACCGGCTCCTTCGCCTGTCGGCCGAGTTCGACAACTACAAGAAGCGGTCCGACAGGGAGGCGGCGGATTTTCGGAAATTCGCCAACGAGCGCCTGGTAAAGGATCTTCTCCCCGTGTTGGACAATCTCGAACGGGCCATGGAAGCGACCAATGGCGAAGCCGCGTCCGAGGGACTGAGGGAGGGGGTCGAGATGACGCGCAAGGAGTTGCTGAAGATTCTCGAAAAAAACGGAGTCACCCCCATCGACGCCCGGGGGCAGCCGTTCGACCCCACGTTTCACGAGGCCATGATGCAACAGGACCACCCCGACCACGAAGCGAACACCGTGATTTCGGAAGTGCAGAAGGGCTACCTCATGCACGGCAGGCTGTTGAGGCCGTCGCTGGTGATCGTGGCGTCGGGCAATCCCGGACAGTAACCGGCAATCGGAAAAATGGTTCAGCAAATGACACGAATAACGTTGTCACTGCAATAAAAGGAAAAAACAAGGAGGCATTACCATGGGAAAGGTAATCGGAATCGACCTGGGAACCACAAACTCCTGTCTCTCCATCATGGAGGGTGGAGAAGCGAAGGTCATCACCAACCCCGAAGGAGGTCGCACCACCCCGTCCATCGTGGCGGTGTCCAGCTCCGGTGAGCGGATGGTGGGGCAGATAGCCAAGCGCCAGGCCATCACCAACCCGCAGAACACGGTCTTCGCCATCAAGCGGCTCATCGGCCGCAGGTACGAG
Organism: Desulfatibacillaceae bacterium; assembly: GCA_046542385.1. Classification (GTDB taxonomy): domain Bacteria; phylum Desulfobacterota; class Desulfobacteria; order Desulfobacterales; family Desulfatibacillaceae; genus JBKHBM01. The sequence continues at coordinate 5,165 of JBKHBM010000113.1, forward strand.
GCCAAGGAAGTCCAGAATGACCTTGAGATTCTGCCCTACAAGATCATCAAGTCGGAAAACGGCGACGCATGGGTGGAACTGCAGGGCAAGCAGTACAGCCCCGAGGAGATTTCCTCCTATATCCTGGGCTACATGAAGAAGGCGGCCGAGGAGTATCTCGGCGAAAAGGTCACCGAGGCCGTCATCACGGTCCCGGCCTACTTCAACGACAGTCAGCGCCAGGCGACCAAGGACGCGGGAAGGATCGCGGGCCTCGAGGTGCTTCGCATCATCAACGAACCCACGGCCGCGTCCCTGGCTTACGGCATGGACAAGAAGCAGGATCAGAAGATCGCGGTCTTCGACCTGGGCGGCGGTACGTTCGACATCTCGATTCTGGAGATCGGCGACGGAGTGTTCGAGGTGAAGTCCACCAACGGCGACACCCACCTCGGCGGCGAGGACTTCGACCTTCGGGTGATCGACTACCTGGCCAACGAGTTCAAAAAGGACCAGGGGATTGACCTGCGCCAGGACAAAATGGCGTTGCAGAGGCTCAAGGAAGCGGCCGAGAAGGCCAAGATGGAGCTGTCCAGCTCCATGGAGACGGAAGTCAACCTGCCCTTCATCACGGCGGACGCCAGCGGCCCCAAGCACCTGAATGTGAAGCTGGGCCGGGCCAAGCTGGAGGCGTTGGTCGGCGACCTCCTGGACAAGCTGGAAGGTCCCTGCCGCATGGCCATGAAGGACGCGGGGCTTTCCGCGGGTGAAATCGACGAGGTCATCCTGGTGGGCGGCATGACCCGCATGCCCGCTGTGCAGGAGAGGGTCAAGAAGCTGTTCGAGCGCGAGCCCCACAAGGGTGTCAACCCGGACGAGGTCGTTGCCATCGGCGCCGGCATCCAGGCGGGCGTACTCAAGGGCGACGTGAAGGACGTGCTGCTCCTGGACGTGACCCCGCTGTCCCTGGGCATCGAGACCCTGGGTGGCGTGATGACCAAGCTCATCGAAAAGAATACCACGATTCCCACGCGGAAGAGCCAGATCTTTTCGACCGCGGCGGACAACCAGCCGGCCGTGTCCATCCACGTACTCCAGGGCGAGCGCGAGATGGCCGCGGACAACAAGACGCTGGGCCGCTTCGAGTTGGTGGGCATTCCGCCTGCGCCGCGCGGCGTGCCCCAGGTCGAGGTCACGTTCGATATCGACGCCAATGGCATCGTGAACGTGTCGGCCAAGGATCTTGGCACGGGCAAGGAGCAGTCCATCAAGATCACGGCGTCCAGCGGCCTGTCCAAGGACGAGGTGGAAAACCTGGTCAGGGAGGCCGAGGCCCACGCGGAAGAGGACAAGAAAAAGCGCGAGATGGTGGAGGCCAAGAACCAGGCCGACGCGCTGGTCTATTCCACGGAAAAGTCCCTTTCCGAGATGGGCGACAAGGTGGACGCCGCTACGCGCTCCAGCGTGGAAGAGGCCATGGGCAAGCTCAAGGACGCCATCGAAAAGTCCCAGGACGCGGACGAGATCAAGCGTCTCACCGATGAGCTGACCCAGGCGTCCCACAAGCTGGCCGAAGCCATGTACCAGCAGGCCGCCGGCGAGCAGGGCGGAGCCGAAGCGGGAGCCGGCGAAGAGGCCGGCGCGCAGGGCCAGACCCAGGAAGAGGAAGACGTGGTGGACGCGGACTTCGAGGAAGTCAAGGACGAGGAAAAGTAATCCCGGGGCGGCACACGCCGCCTGAAGGATTCCAATGACAACGAGCGGGCGCGCCGGAGATTTCCGGGGCGCCCGTTTGTTTTCCGGGAGCCGTCACGTGGTGCTCCCATCAAAAAAACCGGGCGGCACCAAGCCGCCCGGTCCGAAAGCAGCGCGGGCAAACAACCTTGGAAGCCAATGGGAATGGTTTGGGCGCCCGGCCGCTTCTTTGCAAATGTGGGATCGGTCCCCGAAAGCCTGCTCCGGGCGTTCCGACAATCGGTTCGTACACCATATGAGCGCCCCGGTCAAACCAAATCCCCCTTTTTCCGGAACAATTGGTGAAGGAATCCCCGTTCCCGCCTGCTCCGAAGGCGCGAAACCGGAAGGGCGCGGACAACGCCCCCGCATATCGCGCATCGCGGCATTCAGCGCCTTGACTTGGCGCTGCACAACAGGGCAAAATGTTGGTTGTGGCAGGTTCTCCAGGTCATGTCTTGTCCCGGACCGGCCGGCCGCGACGCCGCCGGTTTGACAACATGAAACGCCCTTTACAAGGAGCCCTCCACATGAAGCCCTGTCATAAACTTCTGGTCCTTTGCGTCGCCTTCTGCCTCGCGATCACCCCGGTCCTGCCTGCCGCGTCCGTGGCCGCGGACGACGACAAGACCCCGGACCTGGCCCTGCAAATCGGCACTGGAGCCTTCATGAGCGTGCTGAACCAGGCCACGAAATATTCGCCTGATTTCAGCCAGTCCCAACTCTACAAAATGTTCGAGGACAAGACCACCTCGGACGTGGTGGCGAAGCTGAAGACAGCCTCCGGCATGCTGGACGACATCGCCGCCGGCAACTACAGCGGGGCCGCCTACACGGGCGTGAAGGAAATCGTCCAGAAGTACGTGCCCGGCTCCAGCGTGGCCTTCTCCACGGCGGAATTGACCCACAAGGCACTCACCGAGGTCTCCCAGGCCGTGGGCAAGCAGAACCTGGACTTCGTCCGCAGCCACTTCGCGAAAAACTACCTGGCCCGGACCGACGGGGTCATCCCCAACAGCGTGCTCAACCAGATGGTCAGCGACATGGAACCCTACCTGTTTGGCGCGTCCCGAAGCAGCATCACCTACGGACTGTGCCAGTACATCTGCGACAACCGCATGGACACCGGAAAGCTCGCTGGAGTCTGCGTGTCCGGCCCCTTCTCCTGGTCCAAGCGCTACGAGTTCAACAACGCCGATCAGCCGGAGCGGGCGCTCAAGATATTTCTGCGCACCGACATCAAGCTGAAACGTCTTGTAACCATGTACAAGAGCATGAAGAACAGCCAGGAAGAGTTGAAGCGCATGGCCAGGGAACTGGAAAAGGCCCTCGACTTTGTTGAAACAAAGAGCGCGCAGGTGCTGGCGGAAAAGCAGGCCAAGGAGGAGTTGAGAAAGCGGAACGAGGAGGCCCGGAGGGCCGCCTACCAGGACAGCCCCACTCCCAAGCCCGTGGCGTCCAAGGTTTCTGAAAGCACCATGAAAAGAGCCTATGCCGCATATGAACAGGCCCGGGGGATACACAAGCAGATCAGCCAGACGGACAGGGACTTCAGCGCACGCGTCAAGCAATGGAACTCGCAGCTTCGGGCCCAGTTGGACAACGCGCGTGAAAACAAGGTCCACGTCCACTATCCGGGCACCGACAGGAGCTTCCTGGAAGGTACTCTCCGGGAGGAGATGGGCATCTCCGTGCCGGAGATCGAGGTGGAGAACCTGGATTTCAACCGGAGCAAGGTTCGGGAGTTGGAAGAACTGGTGCCCAGGCTGGAAATGACGATCCAGGCGGCCCGGAAGTACGTCGAGTACCATGAAATGCAGATTTCCCATTACCAGTCCATCCTGGGGCCTCACCAGAGCGCCCAGGACCTGGCAGTGCAATGGTCCGAGTATGTCCGGTACTGGGGCGTCGGCAACGGCGTGCAACAGACAAAGGCATCCATCATCGAGTACACCCTGTACCGGGACCTCAACGCCCAAAAGCTGGCCAACCTCCAGGCCAGCCTGCCCATGTACCAGTCGCTTTTGCAGCAATACAAAACCGCCGTGGCCAAGGGCGAAGACATCCTCGCCAAACAAAAGGAGGAGGTTTTCGAGCCGGCCCGAAAGGAGGTGACCCAGGCGGACCGGGAATACGAGGAAGCCACGAGGGAACTGGCCGAGCACGAGCAGCAGGCGAAACTCGAGGCCGACGAGGTCATCAAGGCCATCAGCGGCGCGGACAGCCCGGACGCCCTGAGCGGGATCGCGGAAAAGCTGGAATCCGACCTGGAAACCTACAACCGCCTCATCACCCGGCAGTCGGAAAAGCTGCAACGGGCCATGGCGGCGCAGAACAAACTCCAGGGAGTCTACTCCAGCCGAGTATGGCAAAACGCCAGCGAGAACAAGGACATAGGGGTCAATTCCTCGGCGGCGAGCAGCCGGGAATACCAGGTCTCCCGCATGGGCGGATACCGGTCGGGAGCCCGTTCCGCCTATGCCCTGAGCCCCTACATCAACGACATCGCCGAGGCCAACCGCCAGTTGCGGGACAACTGCAGAAAGCATTACGCCGAGGCGGAGAAACTGCTCGACGGCCTGGAGACAATGCCCGAGGATTCTTACAAGGCCCGCATGCGCGAGATCGGTCAATTGACACAAATGGCCGGCGCGGAAATGTCCAGGGCGGCGAAAACCGCGCACATGGAACAGATTGCCGAGGACGCGAAATCACTACTAAGCCAGGGCGCATTCAGGACACGCGTTCAGACCGCTGCCACGGACAGCCTGCCCAAGGGCCAGTTCGCCCCCCTGATGACAAAGGACGCCAGGGAGGCCTACATGGCCCTGGTCAATTTCAGGAACGACAGGGTCGCGCCCCTTGTCGAAAAGCGCAAGGAACACGCCGCCGAGCCCACCAGCTTCTTCCTCTCCCGCGTGGGCAGCCAGAACGGTCCGTTCCAGGACAGATCCATCCGCCTCACCTCCCAGGACCTGGACAACGGCACGGTGGAGGTGGAGATCACGGGCACCGGTGGCTCCGTCATCGCCGGCAGGACGAAAATGAGCATGTGGGCAAACGACGGGTCGGTGAACGTGACCTCGGAGGAGGACGTGGTGGACGGCAAGGCCGCCATGCGCTATCTCGCCAGGGTTCCGGCCGTGGGCGAGATGGTCACGGTCAGGTACCAGTCCGGCGCCGGCACCCTTACCAGTTACGGCGAGATCGCACTTTTCCTCACGGACACCACCAGCGGTGAGGTGGAGCAACAGATCCGCGACCTGTACGCGAAGTTCGCCCGCGCCTACGAGAACCGGGACACCCTGGGCTGCGTGGACCTCCTTTCCCTGGACTGGAGCGCGAATGATGACGGCACGACCATTGACGACATCGAGTTCGTGCTGGAAAACTCCTTCACGGTGTTCGACGAGGTCAGCTACACGATCAGCGGCATGCGGGTGCGCAAGGATGGCACGGACACGTACAAGGTAACCTACCAGACTGCCATCGTGGGCAGGATCCGGGACCAGAACCTGAAACACGAGGAAGCCTCGAGGGTCACGGAAATCGTGGGCAGGGAGGACGGCAAGTGGAAGATTCTGCGCACCGAGGCCGGCCGCTTCTGGCGGTAGGAGCCTGGTGTCGATGAGGGAAATCGGGAGGGCGGGCCCGTGAGTCCGCCCCGTCCGAAATCCCGTGGGCACCAACGGATTTGTCCGGTATATGGCAAATGAAGGGTCGCGGGGTGGCACAGGCGCCCGCCATGGCAGGGAACGGCTTGCCCCGCCATCCTGTCTCATGGCCCCCAGGCTCCGCCGGCAGAGGGGCTGTCACCCTCACCCGCCCCTTCCCTCCCTGAACCTTCTTGCCGCGTCGGGATCCAGTTCCACTGCCCGGTCCCATGCCTGTTGCGCCCGGTCCATGTCCCCCAGGTGGAACAGTGCCAGTGCCAGGTGGGCGTGGGCTTCGGCGCAGCGGGGTTCCGTCCGGGCCCACAGGGAGAAGTGCCGGGCTGCCTCGTAGTGGCGGCCCTTTTTCTCCATGATCACGCCGAGGTTCCGACGGGCTCCCGCATGTCGTGCTGAAAGCGCCAGGGTTTCAAGCAGGTGTTGCCCGGCCTTGTCCAGGCTGCCCATGGAGGCCAGGACGGTGCCCAGGTTGTAACGGGCGTCCACGTATCCCGGGTTGATCTTCGTCGCCCGGGTAAAATGCCGCACCGCTTCCTCGGCGCGCCCCAGCATCCAGCAGGCCGCGCCCATGTCGTTGAACACCTCGGCGCGATTCGGCACCCTTTTGGCAACCTCCCGCAACATGGGCAACGCGGCTTCCGGGTCGCCGGCTTCAAGGGCCAGGACGGCCAGGAAATAGCCGGCCGAGGGATAATCCGGTTCCAGCTCCAGGGAGCGGACCAGGTAGTCCCGCGCCGCGGCGAGGTTGCCCCGGCCTTTTTCCGCCACCCCCAGGTTGTAATACAGGAAGAAATCGTCCGGATGGGTCGCCACACCGGCGCGCAACTGCTCCACCGCCTCGTCGTACCGGCCCTGTCCGGAAAGGATGATGCCCAGGTTGTTACGGGCAACCAACACGTCCGGGTGCCGTGCGAGCACGCTTCGCCACACGCTTTCCTCGTTTTCAAAAACGCCGGAGCGGGTCCAGGAGAGCCCGAACAGGGTGGACACCAGCACAAGACCGGCGACCACGGAGGCAATCCGGACCCTGGCGCCGCCCATCGCCGGCAGGCGGGCCAGGCCCGCGCCCGCCAGGGCGCAGACGACGGCCAGGGCGGCGTACTGCCAGTGGTCGGCCACCAACGAGTATCGCATGAAGTAGACGTCGAAAAAGCCCAGAATGGGCAGCAGGGCCGCGACGTAGACAATCCATGCGAAAAGCGGGGTCCGGCCCAAGGTGCGGCGATACCGGAAAAACAGAATCCCCGCCGCCAGAAACAGGGCCATGGGCACAAGGTCCGAAAGCGTGGCTCCCGTTTCCCACCTGGGATACACGAAGCTCAAACGCACCGGGGCCACCGCCTTGTACAGATAGAACCAGAGGGCCTTGCCGGCCACGGCCGTCCGGGACAGCAGCCCGTCGGCGCGGACGGGGTCTCCCCCCACGTTCACCACCGTGTGGTATCGGATTGTCAACAGGGCGAAAGCCGCGGCAAGTACCGCATGGGGCAAAACGCGGATCACCGTCCTTTTCGCGACCACGCCCTTGCGCCACCACGCCATGGCAAGCAGGATCGCGGGAAGCGCCGCAAGCATTGGCTTGGCCAGCAGGGACAGGGCGAACAGCCCCGCGGAAATCCATACCCATCGGCGGCCTTCGTCATTCCTGAGCCACGCCGCCACGGACAAAAGCCCGAACACCATGGCCAGGGTGTTCTTCTGTTCGGAAATCCAGGCCACGGACTCCGCGCACACCGGATGAACAGCCCAGAGCAGCGCGCCGAATAGCGCGCCCGGCACTCCCAGCGCGGCGAGGACGTACCACAGCAACACGGCGGAAGCGGCATGCAGGGCCATGTTCACCGCGTGCCACCATACGGTGTTGTCGCCGAACAACAGCCACTGGGCCCGCCACAGGGTCCGGGTAACCGGGTAGTAATCCGGGTCCTGCGCCGAAAACCAGATGCGGGACAGGCCCCGAGGGCCGGTTATGGCCTCGGACTGGACGATCAGGTGGTTGTCGTCCCAGACAAACCCTCCGTCCAGCGCGGGCAAAAAGGCCAGCACCGCGGCGGCCGCCAGCACCAGCGCAGGGACCCATCTCCTCGTTTGGCAGGAGGACGCCTGTTCGCGCACCCCATCCCACGTCGTCGTTCCGGTATATTCATTGTGCATGGCGAACATTATGCCCGCATACCGATTGGGCGTCAATCACCGATCGCAGGATTTCACTGGTATTCGAATGCAAGACGGGATGTGCCGCGGTTGGGGGTTGCGCGGTTTTGCAACAGCCTGTACCTTGTCACCGGGATCGACTGGAATCCGTACCCGTATTTCGAGCCTGAATCCGTGACGAAAATATTGAAAAAACTTTCAGGAACCCCATAAATCGGGCTTTCCGCGGATTCTTGAACAAATCTTCGTTTCATCCGGTGGGTAAAAGGATTTTTCGCCCTCCAGGGCGGCCTCATGCGGCGCGTCCGCGGCGTCAGAGCCCGGCCGGCGTACTTCAGTACATCGACAGGTCTCTTCCTTGCATCCGCACCACCTGAGACCGCTCACGGATTCAGGTCGAGGTGACAATCGTGGAACCGTGGCAGGAAATGGGAAAATGGCTCGTGGCGCTGGGGGTGGTGCTGGCGATTGCCGGCGTGGCCGTCATGTTCTGGGACAAGCTGCCTCTTTCAAGGATACCGCTGGGACGCCTTCCCGGGGACATCGTCATCAAAAGGCCCGGTTTCACCATCTACTTTCCGCTGGCCACCATGATCCTGATCAGCGCGGTGGTGAGCCTCGTTTTGTACCTGCTCAGGCGGTGACCGGGAAGCCCCCGGGGCTCAGCCCAACACCATGGCCCATGAAGCGGCAATGACCGCGGCGGCCACGGCAAGGCAGACCCGCTGGCCCACAGAGTCGGCAGGGAACCGCATGAGACGTGCGTAGGCGAACCCGGCCACGCCGCCGGAGATCCATCCGAAAAGGTGGGCGAATATGTCGGTGTCCGCGCTGGTTCCCAGAAAGGCCAGCAGGGCGAATCCGCCGGCCAGGGGCACCCACCGGGATTTTCTGCTGATGCGGGAGGCCCATGGCGCGGCGGCCCGAATGGCCCCCAGAACGCCCAGTGCGGCAAAGACGGCGGTGCTGGCTCCCACGGCAAGATGATGGGACTGGTGGAACACCGCGTTCAAATAATTCCCTCCGGCCGCGGCAACCAGAATCAGCAGCCATCCCACACCGTATCCCGTGATCTGGCACACTGCCGATCCGAACACGGCGATGCCCACCATGTTGGCGGCGAGGTGCGCGGCGTCCACGTGCAGGAAAAGCGCGGTCACGCACCGCCACAGGTCCCCGGAAAGGATGTGCCCCGCCGCTGCCCCGCCCTGTTTGGCCATGGCCCATTTGCCGAAATCCGGTGGTCCGGCCAGCGCATGGAAAACGGCCAGGATGGTGGCGGCGTATATGCCGCTTATGTCGCCGGGAAAGGGGGGATTCCAGGGAGGAGGTTCGGCGCGGTCCGGGTTTTCCTCGAAATAGGTGGCAACGGCCTGTCGGGCCCTTTCCTCGTCGCGCTCGCGAACCAGTATGGTCCATCTGCCCCTGTTCTTGCGAAAATAATAAGGAATTCGGGAAGCGGCCAGAATCAGCCCGTAGAGGTCGGCTTCATCCGGGTCAAGATCCCTGAATTCCTCCGGCGCAACGCGTGCCATGGACGATATCTCGCATAGCAGCCTGTTGAAAAACGCGATCCGCGGCGTTACGGCGCGTTTCTGGTCGATGCGACGTACCGGTTGTACGCCTTGTTACCCGAAATTCGCGCGCCTTGCATCTCATCGTTTGAACAGGCTGCCAATTCATGGTTTTTCAACGGGCTGATAGGTGGCAGGCGGTCAATACAAAGGCGAAGGCAAGAACGGCGAATGTTTTTCGCGCTTCGCGCGATGCCTCCGGCGGTCCGCTTTTTGTAAAAAGCGGAGCAAAAACGTTTGTAAGGCAGGCCTTCGGCCGGCAGGATGTGGTCGATGCCTCACCGGGGCTCCATGAGGCCCCGGTTTTCTGGGCCACCGTTCCAGTCCTTCGGCATTGACTCCAGCCATGCTGGGCCGCCGGGCCTCTGGCGCCAGCCTGCTGTCGGCTTCGACAAGGCCTTGGAGCACCAACCGCC
>JBKHBM010000218.1:0-2607 GCA_046542385.1 Desulfatibacillaceae bacterium
GTACCATAAGTACGCCTTATTCCTCGAAATTCGCGCGCCTTGCATCTCATCGTTCTTGAACAGGCTGCAAATCTCGAGTTTTTCAACGGGCTGTCAAGCTGTCCGCGAAGCCCGCAACAGCAATCGTACAGGAGCTTCAGTCCCCGGCCTCCATCCACTCCACGGCTTCGGGAATGTAATGGGCCAACCCCTCGAGAACGCCCGCCGCATAGTTCCCGTTCATCCCCAGAAAGCCGCCACGCGCCAGGTACAAAACGTCCTCGCGCCCCTTTTCCCGGGACAGCCGCACCGCCTCCCTGCGCACCTCTTCCGTGGCATTGGCCACCAGGGTCGCGTTCAACTCGCTGGTCAACGGCTCCATGTCGTTGCCGGAATCGCCGGAAAACACCACCGAAGCCAGGTCCAGGTGCAACAGGCCCACGAGAAAGCGGATGGCGTGCAGCTTGGTGGCCCGTTTGGGGATCACGTCCAGGAGTCCCCGGTTCTTTGCCTCGTCCACGCTCCATATGACCGAGGCGTCGATCCCCTTTGCATTCAACTTGTGCTCGATGCCCCGAACCACGCTGCGATCGTCCGTGTCCGGATCGGCGTAATAGGACAACTTGAACTCGTTTTGCTTCTCCGGCTCCTGCAGCCGCAGGCCGTCCATCCCGCCAAGCAGTTTTTCCAGGTCATCCCTGGTCCAGCCCTTGAAATCCAGGGCTATTTCCCGGCTCCAGTCCTCGTTCTTCTCCCAATCCCCGCCGCTGACCCGGTACAGGCTGGTCCCCACGTCGCCGATGGCCCAGTCCGGGTCCGGCAGGCCGAACTCGGCCAGACCCTGCCGCATCAACTCAGGATGCCTGCCCGTAACGTACGCCGTCACCACCTCATGTCGCCGCACCACCTTGCGAAACAGGTCTCGCGCGCCGGGCGACTCCTTTTGCGAGCCGTTGGGCATCAGTGTCCTGTCCAGGTCCGTGCATATCAGTATCCTATTTTTTTGCGCCATCAATGCGGAATACCTCCTTCCCTTCAAGCGCACCGGCTCCGATTATCGTTCCCGCCGCGCTCCACGCCAGGTGCCTGGTGCCTCCGGGGGTGTAGTTCTCGCCGTGTACGAATTCGGGGAAGCTCCATTTTTCCCCTTCCATCTCCATGCGGTTCGCCGTATTGACTCCATGGAGAAAACCCCGGGCCTTTTCCGTCTGTCCGCGCCTTGCCAGGTCCGCAACGTAAAATCCGGTTATCATGGGCCACAGTCCACCATTGTGGAACTCGTGGGGCTCGTTCTTGAATGAATAGGAGAACGTCATCTGCAGGTCCTCCCAGTCATCGTCCACCGGGGTGATCACCGGATCGAAGGCGGGAAGCAACGCCATGTCCTTTTCGGCCATGATCCTGTCGACGTGCCGGTCCACGCATTCGCGGCGATCATCGTCCGCCACTTCAAGAAGCGACGCCAGGACATTGGCAAAGGAGTCGAACCGGTACCCGTATCCGTGGGGCGAGAAAAAGGGAAGCCAGAACTGTTCCGCATGGCGTTCGGAGCATTTCCTTCCCTTTTTGTAGAGTATCTCATGGTACACGTGGTCGGGCACATGTCCATCGTCGAAAAACCAGTAGTTGTCACGGATCAGGTCTTTCAGGCGGCTCTTGCGTTCCACCAGGGCATGGTCCTCCGAATCCTGTATGTCGTGCCGGATGGCGCACACGGTCCTTTGTACCTGATAGTACAGCAGCTGATCATACAGCACATACCCGTTCTGCAGGTATTCGTCGGCCCAGTCCCCGGTCTGCGGGATATACAACAGGCCTCGGTTGTTGAATTCCCACGCGCCGAGCAAATGCAACGTCTTTTCAACGGGAGGGATCATCAGCTGGATGAATTCGTCGTCGCCCGTGGCCTGCCAGTACTCGCCGCAGGCAATCACGAACCACAGGTCCGCGTCGACCCTCCCCGCCATTCCGCCGTAACTGATCCGGCCGCTCTCCGGGTCCACGTTCGAGGGTATCTCACCATGGGGCCCCTGGTAGCGGCCAAGGGTTCCCAGGGTCTTTCGGGCGGTGTCCATGAGTTCTTCGTCGCCGGTCATCAGCGCGGCCAGCACGCATATGGAACCATCCCGGCCCCACACGCGGCGGTAATTGGCCTTTTGTATCGGGCTGGCCAGAAAGCCGTGGCTCGTGGAACATTTCCTCAGCAGATCCACGGCCCGGTCATATCCCCTCTTTGCCAGGGAAGCCCCCTGACCGCCTTCATCTCGCGAGCTGTCGCCCGTGTCTGCCATTTTTTCCGATTCCGCCGGAATCATGATTCACCTCGCAGACCGTCGCGGTCATCCGGTTTCCATGGACCTGCCATGCAATTGTCTTTCATTCGCCATCGGTTGGCATGATAGCCGGAGCAGGCCCGTGAACCCAATACCCTGATGTACCCATTTTCGGCTTGTAGACACAGCAAACAGACACCAGAACCGTGACGAAAATTGTAAGTATTCCATGGAAGGCTCCGCAGCACCCGGGTTTTGGACAGGGCGCCATGTAATTTTGGTTTCACCCGGAGGGAAAAGGACTTTTCGCCAGCGAGACGGCCTCATAGCAGCCTGTTGAAAAACGCGATCTGCG
>JBKHBM010000114.1:0-14382 GCA_046542385.1 Desulfatibacillaceae bacterium
ACTGACGAGAAATGAAGTGCAACGCCGCAGATCGCGTTTTTCAACAGGCTGTTACCGGACCCCCTGGGCCTACAGCTGGCCCAGGGCCCGCTGCCGTTCCTCCTCGGCAATGGTCACCAGGTAGCGGCCGTAGTCGTTCTTGAGCATCTCGTTCCCCAGCCTGATGAGTTGCTCGCGGCTTATGTAGCCCAGCCGGTAGGCCACTTCCTCGATGCAGGCGATCTTGAACCCCTGCCGTTCCTGCAGGGTCTGAACGAACAGCGCCGCCTGCTGCAGCGCGTCGTGCGTACCCGTGTCCAGCCAGGCAAACCCCCTGCCCAGCAGCTCCACCCGCAACAGCCCCTCGCGCATGTACGTGAGGTTCACGTCGGTGATCTCCAACTCGCCACGGGGCGACGGCTTGAGCTCCCTGGCGATGGTGACCACCTGGTTGTCATAGAAATACAACCCCGGCACCGCATACTTGGACTTGGGCTTCTCCGGCTTCTCCTCGATGCCTATCACCACGCCGTTTTCATCGAACTCCACGACGCCGTAACGCTCCGGGTCACGCACCGGATAACCGAATATCAGGCCGCCGCGCCCCATCTCCATGCCCCGCTGCAGCATGCCGGCCATGTTGTGGCCGTAGAAGATGTTGTCGCCCAGAATCAGGCACACGTTGTCGCCGCCGATGTGGGATTCGCCGATGACAAACGCCTGCGCGAGGCCCTCGGGCCGCGGTTGCTCGGCATAGGAGATTTCAATGCCCAGGCAGGCCCCGTCGCCGAACAGTTCCCTGAAGCGGGGAAGGTCCTCCGGGGTGGAGATGATCAGGATTTCCCTGATCCCGGCCAGCATGAGCACGGACAGGGGATAGTAGATCATGGGCTTGTCGTACACGGGCATGAGCTGCTTGCTCACCACCTTCGTGATCGGATACAGGCGGGTGCCCGACCCGCCCGCCAGGATGATACCTTTCATCAACGCCGCCTTCCTGCCGATATCCTTATGCCCTAAAGGTTTCGCGCCTTGCGCCCTGACATCCCGGGACCTCGAAAACAACGGCCGACCCCGGGTCAGTCGCCGTTCTCCCGTGAGAGCAGGCGTTCCATGACCAGCACGTTCCTGCCTTCTTCAACACGATATTCCACTACGTCCATGACCTGGTGGATTATGAAAAGCCCCATGCCCCGTTCGGGCAGGCTTTCCAGATCGTCGGGATCAATGTTGAATTCGGGAGGGTCGGCGGACGGCAGGGGCCTGCCCGCGTCGTAAACCTCGAATCGGATGCGGTCGGGGGCCAGCTTGACGACCACCTCGACCTCATGGCCGAAAACGCCGTCGTAAGCGTGTTCAACGGCGTTGTTGACCGCCTCGACCACGCAGGTTTCCAACTGGTAGGCCTCCAGCTCGGGCAGGTCCATGTAGCTGCAGATGCGATTCACGGCGATGCCCACGAGAAACACGCATCCCAGGTCGGAATCTATGGTCAGCTTGATGCGCCTGTCCCACGACTCATTCACGCACCCCCTCCGGGCCAAGAGCAGCGAGGGCCTCCGTTTCCGTTCCGTACAGGGGGAAAACCCGGTGGAGGCCCAGGAGCTTGAACAGGTGTTCCACCGTGTTGTGCGCGTTGCAGATGGCCATGGAGCCATTTTGCCCCTGGCGTTTGCGGCAACACACGAGCACGCCCAATCCGGCGGAGTCCAGAAATTCCACTGTCGAAAAGTCGAGAATCACGTTGGGAACGCCGTTGTTGACGTACTTTTGCATGGCGTTTCGGAACGCCTTGGCCCGCACCGCGTCCAGCCGGCGTTCCATCGGTCTGACTATCCAGGCATTGGGTTCGCGCTTTTCCTCAAGCCTCATGCTTCCTCCGATACCCCCGCGTCCACAGGGGTTGCTGTGGGGTTGCGGCGCCTTGGGCGCCGCGGATGCTGCGGTACGCGCCAGTTATGGAGGGAGGGCGGCGCACCGCGGCTGCATCAGCAGGGTGCCACAAGTGTGCCAAAAGCCGGGCCCGGCGTCAACGGCGATTCCGGAAGGATCCGCCCCGGCCCGCAGCACCCACCAGTGGCCTGGAAACCTGCTTACCAAACAATTGTTTTTAAATCAAATGCAAACGCCACTCCGGCCGGCGGAATGGTTGAAACCGGTTGGCGCCTGATTTACGGGGCGTTCATGGCGCATGGTGACACTTGGCGCGAACGTTCGAATTGCGTCCTGATTTCAGGACAACCGTACCGGCTTCGCCACGCCCACCAGCGGACAGGCGCACCCTCTTCGGGCCGACGTCCATGGCAAGCGGGCACCGGCATTCGCCCTGCGGGAAAGGAAACGGCTTCGCGAAGACCGTTTCAGACGGAAAGACGCTGGCGCAGCAGCGAATACCGGTACGCCTGCCGGTCATTGTTCACGGCCATGGCCAGGGCCTTGCGGGTTCCCACCAGCACCACCAGCGACCTTCCCCGGGTGATGGCGGTATAGATCAGGTTCCGTTGCAACAGCATGTAGTGAGAGGTGACCACCGGCATGACCACGGCGGGATACTCGGAGCCCTGGGCCTTGTGGACGGTGGTGGCGTAAGCCAGCACGATCTCGTCCAGGCCCGTGATGTCGTAGGGTATGTCCCTTCCGTCGAACCTTACGACCAGGTTGCGGTTTTCAGGGTCGTGGCGCACCACCATTCCGATGTCGCCGTTGTACACCTCGCGTTCGTAGTTGTTTTTGATCTGCATGACCTTGTCGCCCAGCCTGAACTGCCGGGCCCCCTTGAGCAGGCCTTTACCCCCGGGATTCAACTCCTCCTGCAGGCGCGTGCACAGGGCCTCCGCGCCCACGGGCCCGCGCCGCATCGGAGCCAGCACCTGTACCTGCCGCACCGGATCGTGCCCGAACCGTTTGGGGATCCGTTCCTTGACCAGCTCCACGATGATGTCCGCCACCCGCTCCGTGTCCTCCTGCTCGATGAAGTAGAGGTCGTTCTCCTTGGAATACCCCTCGAACTGCGGGAGGACACCGGTGTTGATGCTGTGCGCCGCGGTGACGATGCGGCTTTTTCGTGCCTGCCGGAAAATTTCCGTGAGGCGGACGACACCCACGGATTGGGAATCGATGATGTCCCGCAGCACGTTGCCCGGGCCCACGGAGGGAAGCTGGTTCACGTCGCCCACCATGATGAGGGTGGCGGTTTCGGGAAGCGCCCGGAAAAGTTGCCAGGCCAGGGCCATGTCCATCATGGAGGCTTCATCCACCACCAGGAGGTCACATTCCAGGGGGTTTTTGTCGTTTTTCTGGAAAACCCCCTCCTGGGGGCTGAACTCCAGCAGACGGTGGATGGTTTTGGCGGGCTGCTGCGTGGCCTCGGCCATACGCTTGGCGGCCCTGCCGGTGGGCGCGGCCAGCAGCACCTTCGCGCCCAGGCGCCTGTACACCTCCAACACGGCCAAAAGCACCGTCGTCTTGCCCGTTCCCGGGCCGCCGGTAATGACCAGGATCTTGTCCGTTACCGCCCGCTCCACCGCCTCCCTCTGCAGCCCGGCCAGCTTGAAGGGAATGCGTTTTTCCACCGCGCCTATGGCGGTGTGGGGACGAATCTCCGGCACGGACCTGCCGGCCATGGAAACCTCCTTCAGCCTCTGGGCCGCTCCGGTTTCCGCGACGAACATGTCCGGGGTGTACACCGCGGCCCGGCCCGGTTCCATGGTGGAGGGGAAGGCCATGGAGCGCTCCACGATGAGCCGGGATTCGGCCACGGCCTTGTCCAGGGCGGCCTCCACCTGCCCGGCGCCGACATGCAGGATTTCCCGGCACCGGTCCACCAGTTCGCCATGGGGCAGATACACGTGGCCCTGTTCCGAGGACCGGGAGAGCACGTACACCACCCCGGCGTTGATCCTCTCGGGCGCGTCCTCGGCGAACCCCAGGCTGCGGGCCACGGCGTCGGCCCTGGCAAAGCCGATGCCGACGATGTCTTCCGCCAGGCGATAGGGATTTTTCTGCAGGCGGGCCAGCGTTGCCGCCCCATAGCGTTTCCAGATGCGACCCGCGTACGCCGGGCTTATCCCGTGGCTCTGCAGAAACACCATCACGTCGCGCACTCCGCGCTGTTCCTTCCAGGCTTCGGTAATCATCGCTATGCGTTTTTTGCCGATGCCCTGGACCTTGCGCAACTCTCCGGGGCTTTCATCGATGACGGCCAGGGCCCTGTCCCCGAACACGTTGACGATCCTGCCGGCCATCTCCGGACCGATACCGCGAACCGCGCCGGAAGCAAGGTAGCGGCGTATTCCGGTGACGGTGGCCGGGGCCTTTACCTGGAAGCTGTCCACGGCCAACTGGGGGCCGTATCGAGGGTGCTCCACCCACCTGCCTTTGACCAGCAGTTTTTCCCCCTCGCACGTGGCCGGGAAGTTGCCCACCACCCGCACCGGGTCCGACCGGTCCCGCGGCTTCAACGTGGCCACCGTGTACCCGTCGTCCTCACTCCGGAAAATGATGCGAATGATGTCGCCGACCAGTTCGGTCGAATCGCCGGACATTGTCAGGCTCCCGCAAAGCCGCGCTGTTCAGGTGTACAGTGTGTGACCGTTACGTAACATGGCAGGGCATGCCGCAACAGGTCCGGCGGGCGCGCCAAGGCGGCACCCGCGTCCCTCCCGTTGTAATGCCTTTTTATTACAGGATTTTTTGTGGCCGGAAAAGAAAAAAGACTCCGTCGCCGTATCCGTGCGTGGCCTGCGATCCCCTGCCCGTGTCCGGGCACGGAACTTGCTCTACCAGGCGCAGGCCACAACCCCTTGCCCCGTCCCTCTCCGGTCCGGACGGCGGAACCAGTGAAGCCACATGGAAAGAACCGAAGTGCTCATCATAGAGGATTCGCCGCTGGACGCCCGGGTCGTGCGGGAGATGCTCGACCGTGAAAAGACGGACGCTTTCAGCTTTTCCATGGCCGAAAGCCTGGCCCAGGCCGAGGCCGCGATCCGGAACCAGCCCCCGGACATCGTCATGCTCGACCTGAACCTCCCGGACAGCCGGGGGCTCTCCACCTTCAGGAGGTTGCAGGGACAGGCGCCCCGCACCCCCATCCTGGTCCTGAGCGGCACCGAAGACGAGAGGACGGCCGTGGACTGCGTGCGGGAAGGCGCCCAGGCATATCTGATCAAGGGCAAGGTGTCCGGCGGGTCACTGGCCCGGTCCATTCAGTACGCCATGGAGAGGCAGCGCACGGCAAACGCCCTCAGCGACAGTGAAAACAGGTATCGCCGGATTTTTCGCAACATCCAGGACGTGTACTTCGAGGCCAGCGTGGACGGCACCATTCTGGAGATGAGCCCGTCGGTGCTGGAGGTGTGCGGCTATGACCGGGATGAACTGGTGGACAGGCCCCTTTCCAACATCCTGGAGACCGCCTCGTTCCGCGCCGTGCTGCACAGGCTGTACATGGAGCACACCGTACGCGACTGGGAGGTCGCTCTCCTGGACCGGAGCGGCAGCGTGCGCGCCGCGTCCCTCAATGCCTCGTTGATCGAGGGAGAGAAGGCCGGCCAGGACCGGGTGGTGGGTTCGCTTCGCGACATCACGGACCGCAAGGAGGCCGAACACGCCCTGACCCGGAGGCTGTGGCTGGAAGGCGCCCTGTCCCAGTGCAGCAAGATCCTCCTGGAGGACAGCGACATGGCCCTGGAGCAGGCCATGGAAACCGCGGCCCGGGCCGGCGGGCTGGAATCGGCATGCGTGTTCACGAACACCGACGAGCAGCACCTTGGGCAGTGCATGAGCAAAACCGGCGCCTGGCGCCGCAAGAAGCCCGGCCCCCGGGACAAGGGGCGGGCCTGTTATCTGGTGGCCCCCTACGAACCCGGATACTCGGACTGGCGCCGGGAACTGGCCCAGGGCAGTCCCGTCAAACTCTCCTGCGGGGAGCTTTCCGGGGAAACCCTGTCCCTGCTGGAGGCCGACAACTGCAACTCCCTGTTGCTGGTTCCCATTATCGTAAAAAGCCGATGGACCGGATTCATCGCCTACGGTCGCCAGGGAGACCAGTGGCCCACCGAGGCCGTGCAGTGGCTGGAGACGGTTTCCGAGATGATGGGCACCTATCTGGTCCGCAAAAAGGCCGAGGAGGAAAACCTCTTTCAGGCCCAGCTTCTGGACGCCGTGGAACAGGCCGTGGCAGCCGCGGACGCGGACGGCAACATCATCTTCTGGAACCGTTTCGCCGAGGTTCTCTTCAAATGGTCGGCCCCGGAGGTCATGGGCCGCAAGCTGCCCGACGTGTTCATGACCCACGACAGGCAACGACAGATGTTCGCGGTCATGGAACAGATTCGCCGGGGAGACAGCTTCACCGGCGAACTCGATGTCAGGCGCCGGGACAACACGACGTTTCCGGCCATGCTCCACGGCTCCGGCATTCAGGGTGAACGAGGAGATCTCGCCGGCTTTGTCCTGATCAGCGAGGATTGCACGCCCAGGCGGCGTATAAACGAGGCCCTTCGCGAGGCTTACGCCGAGCTGGACCTCAGGGTCCAGGAGCGTACCGCCGAACTGGTCGAGGCCAACAGGAAACTCCGGGAGCAGGTGGAGGAACGCAAGGCCGCCGAAACCAGGCTGGAACACTCGAGGAACATGCTGCAGACCGTGTTCGACGGTATCGCCCATCCCCTGGTAATGGTGGACTCCGACATGACGGTGCGCATGCTCAACCGCTCGGCCATGGACTACTACGGCACGGGCCGCCCCGAACAGGTGCTGGGCAGTGTATGCCACGCGGGGATGCTGGGCAGGGACGAACCGTGCAGCGGATGCAGTGTCCCCGACGTGGTGCGCGCCGGCGTTTCCTCGGAATTCGAACGGGTGAGCCCGCTGGATCCGGCGTGTTACGAACAGATCGTCATCTACCCCATCCGGGACGAACGCACGCTGGAGCCGGGGGCCATCATCAGCATAACGGACATTACGGAGGCCCGGCTCATCCAGCAGCAGCTCATCCAGAATGAGAAGCTGGCGTCCCTTGGCCTGCTTGTCTCCGGAATCGCCCACGAAATCAACAATCCCAACAATTTCATAACGTTCAATGTCCCCATCATGCGAGACTACCTCAGGGAAATCATGCCCTATTTGGATCTGCAGGCGGAAAGCGGCCCTATAGAGATTGCCGGCATGCCGTACGAGGAATTCCAGGAAGACGCCTTCAAACTCCTGGAAAACATCGAGTACGGCGCCTCCCGGATCAACACCATCGTCGGAGACCTTCGGGAGTTCGCCAGAATCGAGGACACCAGGAGGGAAGTGCTGGTGGACCTTCGCGCCGAGATCGAAAAGGGTCTGTCCCTTTGCGAGAATCAGATAAAAAAGCATGTCAGGCACCTGGCCGTGGACATTCCGGACGGCCTGCCTCCCATCCGTACGAATCCCAAGGCCATCGAGCAGGTTGTCATCAACCTGCTCATCAACGCGGCCCAGGCGGCGGACAAAAAGGATTCGCGGATCGAGCTCGGCGTGGAATACACGGACGGGGCCCAGCGGCAGGTGGTCATCCAGGTGGAGGACAACGGAATGGGCATGGATGAAAAGGCCAGGGCCCGGATATTCGACCCGTTTTTCACCAGCAAGGCACCAGGAGAAGGTACCGGACTGGGGCTTTACGTCTCACAGAATCTCATCGGCGGCATCGGTGGCCGGATCGAGGTGGAGAGCGAACCCGGCCGTGGCAGCCGGTTCCGGGTGGTCCTTCCGGTACCTCAGGTCGACGACGCCGAAACAGAGGCCCTCGGGCCGGTAACCGAGTAGCGGGCGTGACGGCCTGCCGCGGGCATGTTTGCGAGGGAACATGAGTGTGAAGATCCTGGTTGTTGACGACGAAACGAGCTTTTTGGAAAGCGTGCGCCGGGGCCTGTTCCAGGCCGGGTTCAAAAGCGTGATCCTGGAAAACGACCCGACCCGGGCGGTGAGTCACGTGAATGGCGGCAACGTCGTGGATCTCGCATTGATAGACGTGACCATGCCCGGCATGGACGGCCTGTCCGTCCTTGAAGCCGTGCGCGCCGCGAGCCCGGATACCGAGTGCGTGATGGTGTCCGCCCTGAACGACACCCGGACAGCGGTGGAATCCATCAGGCGGGGGGCCTACGACTACCTGCTCAAGCCCATTTCACCGGACGACCTGGTGCACGCGGTGAACAGGGCCCTGGAGCGCAAGCGGCTGCTGGCCATTTTGAGCATGAACCGCCGCGCGGCGTACGTGACCATCGAAAACGAGGCGGCGTTTTCCAGGATCGTGACCAATGACCCGGCCATGCAGAGGCTGTTGCGCGAAGCCGAGTTGCACGCCCAGTCCGGGGTTCCCTGCCTGGTTACCGGCGAGAGCGGCACGGGCAAGGAACTGCTGGCACAGGCCATGCACGCCGCCAGCCCCCGGGCGGACAAGCCTTTTACCGCCATCAACATGGCGGCCCTGTCCCCAACCCTGTTCGATTCCGAATTCTTCGGCCACACCCGGGGCGCCTTTACCGGAGCGGAAACGGACCGTAGCGGATACCTGGAGACCACCAACCACGGCACCCTGTTTCTTGACGAAATCGGCATCCTGTCCGGCGAACTGCAGGGAAAGCTGCTCCGCGTGTTGCAGGAGGGGGAATACATGAAACTGGGCACCAGCAGGGTCCGGCGCTCGGACATCCGATTCATCGCCGCCACCAACGCGGATCTGGACGACCTGGTGGACCGGGGGGAATTCCGCAAGGACCTCTACTACCGGCTCAGGGGCGCCTGGCTGCACCTGCCCCCTCTGAGGGAGCGGAACGGAGACATTGCCCTGCTCGCGGGCATCTTTCTCTCCGAATACGCGCGCGCACCCGGCTGTCAGCTGACTCCCGACGCCATGGACGCCCTGTCCGCGTACGAATTTCCCGGCAACATCCGGGAGCTGGGCTCCGTGATCCGGTCCGCCTGCAACCTTGCCAACGGAGGCCCAGTCACCGCCGGCTGCCTGCCTTCCTACATCCTGAGCAGGCGAAACCCCGGAGACGGCCCCTCCCACGGACTCCACAGCCCGCGTGCCGGCATCGTGCCCCTCGCCGACGTGGAGCGTGGCCACATCCTGGCCGCCTATGAACTCACCGGCCGCAACAAGGCCCGCACCGCCCGGATGCTCGGCATAGGGCTCAACACACTGAGACGGAAACTGAAGGCCTACAGCATTTTGTGATCAGCCCGGCAACGGTGTCCGGCATGGGCAAGGAAAGCCGGCCAGCGCAACGCAAAGCAGGAGACAACCACATGACGATACTGCTCGTGGACGATGAAAAGGTACAGATCGAAACGCTGCGCCGGGGATTGAGAAGCCGGGGGTTCTCCGTACTCGCCGCCAATTCAGCCGGCGAAGCCATGGAATGCCTTGCCGAACACGGAGACAGCATCGAGCTGGTGCTGACCGACTACATGATGGTGGGAGACAGCGGCCTGGATCTGCTCAGGCACATCCGGGAACGACACGGGTCCCTTCCCGTGGTCATGATGACGGCCTACGGCGAGAAACGGGTCATCATCGACGCCCTTCGCAACCGGTGCAACGGATTCATCGAAAAACCCTTCACCCTGGAGAGCCTGATCGAGGAAATCACCCGGGCCAGGGTCGAGACGTACCAGAATGCGTCCTCCGACCAGTTGCTCAAGATGCTGCCCCAGATCATCCACCAGGTGAACAACCCCTTGAACTCCATCATGGCCAGCGCCTATCTCGCCATGAACCGGCCGTACTCCGCCGAATCCTTCGAGCGATACATGGAGAACATCATCGAGGGGATCAAAAACATCAAGGAGATCAACGGCCAGATTTCCCAGCTGGGAAAAAGCGCGGACATGGCCAGGGAGGACGTGCGCATCGGCGACGTGGTGGAAAAATGCGTGAGGATGTTCAGCGAGCTGCTTACCCTCAAGGAGGTCTACTACGTGTTCGAAGGCGACGAGCACATGGACACCATGGTTACCGGATCGGCGTTCGACCTCGAGCAGGCTGTCAAGAACCTCATTCTGAACGCCATCGACGCCATGGACGGTCGCGACACCAAGGTGCTCAGGGTGACCCTCGAACGGGGGCCGGAGACCGTCACCCTGTCCATAGCCGACACCGGCTGCGGAATCGACGAGGACCGCCGGGACAAGATCTTCCAGCAGTATTTCACCACCAAGCACCATGGCACCGGTCTGGGGCTTTTCGTGGTCAAGACCATCATCGACAGGCATGGCGGAACCATAAGCGTGGACAGCGCACTGGGTTCCGGGACCACCTTTTCGGTCAGGCTGCCCGCGGCCGCCCGGTGACGCCCTGAAAACGGTACGCCGCAAGGGCAAGGAGACGCAAAATGGACACAGTGCTGATAGTGGACGACGAGACAAGGTTTTTGAATCTCATTTCCGACGCACTGCAGGATTACAACGACAAGTTCGCCGTGATAACCGCCACGGACGGCGAGAAGGCCATCGAGCGCCTGGGCGCCCAGCCGGTTTCCGTGCTGGTGACGGACCTGCAGATGCCCCGGGTGGACGGGTTGGCCCTGCTGTCCTACATGAACGAAAACCACCCGACAGTGCCCTGCATCGTCATGACCGGACATGCCACCCCGCAGGTTCAAAAGCGACTTGCCAAGGACGTCCTCCACTTCATCCACAAACCCTTCGAGGTGGAGGAGCTTGCCCACTCCATCCTGAAAGCCCTGGAGGAGGACACCGCGGACGGTTCCCTTGCCGGCATATCCCTGCCCAGCTTCGTCCAGCTCATCGAGATGGAACAGAAGACCTGCCTGTTCGAGGCAGTGGCGCCGGACGGACGCAAGGGTTTTTTCTACTTCAGGGACGGAGTGCCGTACGACGCGGTGCTGGGCAACCTCAAGGGCGAGGAGGCCGCCATCGCCATCATCGCCATGGACGGGGCCAGGATCCATTTCAAGAAACTGCCCAAAAAGCCGGTGGCTTCAAAGATTCGCAACAGCCTCACAAACCTGGTGCTGGAGGCCATGCGGGCCAAGGACGAGTCCGAGGCCGGCGGAGTGATCGGGGACGACGACGATGAGCTGGACTTCTCCGGGGCGCCGGACGGCGAGGAAAGCGTGCTCTCGGACCACCTTGGGGAAGGAAGCGTTCTGGACGATGACCCGGGGCAGAGCGTGTTTTCCGATGACACGGACCTGTTCGGGGACGCGGACGACCCGCTGGACCTGGAAGTGCCGGACGTGCCGCTGGCCGGGGACGACGCGTCCCTGGAACAACTGCTCCATGGCCTGACGAAGGTCAAGGGATACCGGACGTCGGCCATTGTTTCCGGCTCGGGGGAGGTGCTGGCCATGGACGGCGATCCGGGCAGCCTGGACATGGCGGCCCTGTGCGCCGCCTTCAACGACGTGATGGAGCAGGCCCGCAACGCGGCGGGAAGCACCGGCCTGGACGGTTGCCGGCATGCCGCGTTCACCACCCCGGCCGGCGTCGTCATGCTCACCGCCCCGGAGGTCCAGTCTCCGGCGTTCCACGTGCTGGCGCTTCTGACTGCCGAGGGCAACCAGGCGCTGGCCAGGATCCGCATGGAAAAGCTGCTGCCCGCAATTCAGGCCGAGGTGGCATAGCCCGCGTTATTCAGGAAAGATCCGCCGAGTATGACATTCCGGTGTTTCTGGAGGGTCTCGCCACGAAAGAGGGCGCCATGAGGCGCCCGAGCCCGGAGATTCCCACGCGCCGCACCGTGACGAGTTGCGAATCAGGCCACGAGATCGATGGCGCCCGGCCGTTCGGCGGGCCTGGCGAACAGGTAGCCCTGCCCGTACTGGACTCCCATGTTCCTCAACTGCGTCCACTCCTCGCGTTTTTCGATGCCCTCCACGATGACCTGGGAGCCGATGTTGTTGGCCAGTGAAACCAGGGCCTTGACGATCTCCTGCTTGATGAAACTCTGGTGGATGTTCCGGACAAAGGAGATGTCCACCTTCATGAAGCCGGGATTCAGCTCCATGATACGCTCGAGGTCCGAGTATCCGGTACCCATGTCGTCCCCGGCGTGTACGATGCCAACGTCCGTGTAGTCCTTCATTGCGTTGCGGAACATGTCGTAGTTGTCGATGGCCAGCTTTTCACTGATCTCGAACACCACGTTCTCGGGCTTGATCTCCAGGTCCTCGAGCAGTTCCTTGAGATACATGCCCCGAAACTCCGGGTCGTGAATGGTCATGGACAGCGTGTTCACGAAAATCTTCTTGTCCGGGTCCACCCGCTTCACGCTTTCCAGGGCCTTCTTCCTGCACAACCTGTCCAGCTCGAAGGACAAACCGCACTCCTGGGCCAGCAGAAACAACAGCTTGGGACTGTTGAACTCCGTGTTCTTGGGGCCGCGGCTCAAGGCCTCCCAGCCTATGATGTCCAGCGTCACCAAATCCACGATGGGCTGGAACACGGTGTGCAAATCCTGCTCGATGATGATCTTCTGCAGCGTGTACCGGCTCACGTATCCGCGCTTCACCGCCATGAACTCGCCCATGGCCTTGGCGTTGCGCACCAGCTGGCGCAACAGCCGCATGTTGTTCACCATGGGGTTCTGGATCTCCAGCGCGTAACCGATGCTCGGCCGCGCATATTCCTTGAGGTAGGGGTACAGAAGCTCGAAAACCTCCTGTTCCAGCGCTACCCGGATGCGCTCGCTGATGGCTTCCAGATGGTACACCAGCTGGGTGCGGTCCTCCCGGGGCGCGGAGAGGAATATGACAAAGGTGTCCGCGTCGTACAGGTCCACCACGAAGATGTCATGTCCCCTGAACTCGCTTTCCTTGATTCTCTTGAGGGAGTTGGTGATGCGATCCAGCAGGTGGTTGTAGGCGTTGCTTCCATACTGGTACTCGACCTTGGACAACTGCTCCACGTGCACCGTGATGCAGGCCATGTATCCCAGGTCCTCCAGGATGGCCTCCACCTTCTGGTATTCCTTCACCACCGTCGGCAGTTCCAGGCGGCGGTTGAAGTAGAATCCCTCGTGGATGTCCACGTTGACCAGATGGTTGAAGGGGTCTGTCTTCTTTGTCATGACCGATCCTTTGAGGCGTTTGCGCAATTGTACCGATGCTTCCCGCACAAGACCCGGAGAGCGGGCGGCCACAACCGGAAAGGCGCGACAACCGGCTGGTGCGGGTGGGGAATGCCCCCGGGACTGGCGGGCTTTGCGGTGTGGCGGGACGCGGGGCGTCCCTCGCCGCCCTGTCGAACGCGGGACATTGCCGATACAGGTTACGACATGGGAATCAGCTTCGGACAGGAAACGGGTTACACCACTTGTATGAAATTCGGCACACCATACCACTGGTATGAGGACTTCGCAACCGGTTATGACACTTGTGTTCGATTATCTTCCCCCTGCATTGTCAACCAGTTAACAAAACTACATCGATTCAACATGCCACGCTGACAAAACAGCGTACTACCTGATGCTCCGTCTTCACCCGTCGTCTAATACCGTTGCTCCCACCCCGCCGGTCATTCCGGCTCGGAGCCCTTTACATCCGCCGGCTCCTCTTCCCCGTACCGGATCACGGCTATCCGTGCGCCCTGGGGGTCCCGGAACGCGTAAAACCGTCCCACTCCGGGTATCACGGTTGGCGGCACCAGCGTCTCGGCCCCCAACTGCTGGGCCTTTTCCACCACGGCATCCAGATCGGGCACGCTGAAGTAGACGTTCCAGTGAGGTCCCGCCGGCGTCTCCCCCTCGTCGCCCGGCTTTTCCAGGATGCCGCCCACGGCGCCCTGGCTGTTTTTGAACACGAGGTACCGGTTTTCTCCCACGGAGGTTTCCTCGGCGGACCAGCCGAACAGCCGCGTGTAGAAGTCCATGGCATCGCCCGCGTCGTTCGTCACCAGTTCACACCAGCCCGGTCCGGCCACTCCGTCTTTCTGGTCTGTCATCTCGTTGGTTTTCCTTCCTGCAAATGTGGGGGTCCCGCCGCGTACCGGCCGTTCACAGGGCGTCGGAGCCCTCCTCACCGGTGCGCACGCGCACGACCCGCTCCAGCGGCAACACGAAGATTTTGCCGTCGCCTATCTTGCCGGTATTGGCCGCCCCGGCAATGGCGTTTACCACCCTGTCCGCGAGGTCGTCATCAACGGCGACTTCGAGCTTGACCTTGGGGATGAAGTCCACCATGTACTCCGCACCGCGGTAGATTTCCTTGTGGCCCTTCTGGCGGCCGTACCCCTTGACCTCGGACACCGTCATTCCCTGGATGCCTATCTCGGTGACGGCCTGTTTCACATCGTCCAGCATGAACGGCTTGACCACGGCGACTATCATCTTCATTCCCGGTTTCCTTTCCCAACTCCAATGGCCTGATGTGTCCCCCGGTTTTCCGGCTTCCGGTCACGGCATGG
>JBKHBM010000115.1:0-14377 GCA_046542385.1 Desulfatibacillaceae bacterium
GTACCCGTGTACGCCGCGTCGACGAGGGACGAAGCGCAACGCCGCAGATCGCGTTCCTGAACAGGCTGAAAGACTCTGGCAACGCATCGACAACCCTATCGCAGCATGCTGGAGGACCCACATGGCCGATTCCACCCGGATTCTCGACAAGGAAATCACCCGAAGACAGGCATTGGGAGTCATGGGCGCGACCGTGGCCGCCTGCGCCACGGGCATGGCATGGCCAAAAACCTCGCGGGCGCAGCGTCCGCCTAACGTGGTCTTCATCCTGACCGACGACCACCGCTGGGACCACATGTCCAACGTGGGGCACCCGTTTTTGAAGACGCCCCGGCTGGACGGCCTGGTACAACAGGGGGTGCGGTTCAACAACGCCTTTGTAACCACCTCCCTGTGCAGCCCGTCCAGGGCCAGTTTTCTCACCGGAAACTACGCCCACAGGCACGGGGTGAAAAACAACCTCACGCCGTTTGACCAGGACAGGAACACCACGTTCATCGAGTTGTTCAAGCAGGCCGGCTACGACACCGCCTTCATCGGCAAGTGGCACATGCCCGGCGAGTTGCCGGACCTGAAAGGCGCGGACCTGTTCGTGACCTTCACGGTACAGGCGGGGCAGGGTCGCTACTACGACTGCCCGCTCATCGTGAACGGCGAGCCCGAGCCGTCCAGGAAGGCCTACATCACCGAGGAGTTGACCGACCGGGCCATCGAGTTCATGGAGGAGCGCAAGGACAGGCCCTTCTGCCTGTACCTGTCCCACAAGGCGGTGCACCACCAGTTCCTGCCGCCCCCTGACCTCTCGGAACTGTACGCCAACGTGAAGCTGGACCTGCCCGACGAGGCCGACCCGTGGATCTCCTGGTCCAGGGGAATGATCTACACCGGGGTCATGGGGCCGCTGGACCACGTGTATCGCAATTACTGCGAAACCCTGGCCTCCGTGGACCGGCAGGTGGGCCGGGTGCTGGACTGGCTGGACGAAAACGGGCTGGCCGACGACACCATCCTCGTGTACGCCGGGGACAACGGCTATTTCTGGGGCGAGCACCGGCTCGTGGACAAGCGGTGGCCCTATGAGGAATCCATCCGCGTGCCCTTCATCGTGCGCCACCCGAAATCCGTGCGACGGCCGGGCACTGCCGCCGACCAGATGGTCCTGAACGTGGACCTCGCCCCCTCGCTGCTGGAGATGGCCGGGCTGCCCGTGCCCCGGGACATGCAAGGGGAGAGCTTCGTTCCCTATTTGAAAAACCGGCGCAAACGTGGCAGGGACGCGTGGATGTACGAGTACTTCAAGGACTTTCCCTACAACGTTCCCGAACACACGGCCGTGCGCACGGACCGGTACAAGTACGTGCGCTACCAGGGAGGCAGGGGGGACGAGTTGTACGACCTGGTGGAGGACCCGCGGGAGATGCACAACCTCATCGGCACGGCCAAGGGTGACGAGTTGAAGCCCAGGCTGGCCGCCCGGCTGGACGAGCTGGAGAAGGAGGGTGCGGCATGAAAGGGTTCGGCAGCAGAAACCGCTACGAGGAAAAGCAAGGCGCATGGCGCCGTTCCGTCCTCCCCGCACTGATTGTTCTGGCGGTCGCGTTCGGCGGCATTTACGCTTACAACAACCTGTGGCGCGTGGCTCCGGGCGCCGTGACCTGGTACGGGGGCCACGTTCTGGCGGCAGTCGTGTTCATAAGCGTGGGTCTTGGCCCCTTTTTCATCTATCCCAGGGCGTACCGGGGCGGGGCCGGACCCGTGGAACGGATCGCGGCGTGCCTCGTTGTGCCCGTGGTCTACGCGCTGACCGAGGTGGCCCGGGCCACCGGGTTCTTCACCCTGGCGGAAGCGGTCTACTACGGCCTGAACACCGCCATCCTGCTCATCGTCCTGGCCAACCTCGCCGCCACCGGCGTGGCGGACATGCTCATGCGCAAAGAGGAGAAGGGGCGCAGGCCACGGACCAGGGTGCTGACCGCCTGGAACGGCGGCGCGGTGGTGCTGTTTCTGGTCGGAGTGTACATGATCTTCCTGTGGGGCATGGGCGTGCACGCGTTCTACATCTACCAGGAGGGATACAAGGCCCTCTTTGGGTGACCCAAAGACGGGGCATTTGACACAGGAGCGGCGTGAAACCCTTTCAGGTACTGGTGAAACCGGCTTCCGGCGACTGCAACCTGGCCTGCGACTATTGCTTTTACAGGCACAAGGGCGGGGAACTGTACCCGGACGCCAGGCGCAGGATGACGCCGGAGGTGGCCGAGGACCTGGTCGCCGGCCTGTTGTCGTACCGGTTTCCGGAAACCGTGTTCTCCTGGCAGGGAGGCGAGCCCACCCTCATGGGCCTGGACTTCTTCGTCAAGGTGGTTGAGGCCCAGATGCGCCACGGCGCACCCGGCCAGGTCATCGGCAACGCGCTCCAGACCAACGGCGTGCTCATCGACCGGGAGTGGGCGCGTTTTCTGGCCGAGTACCGCTTCATGGTGGGCCTTTCCCTTGACGGCCCGGCAGATGTCCACGACGCACACCGCCGCACCGCCTCGGGAACGGGAAGCCACGACAGGGCACTGGCCGCGGCGGACCGTTTGCTCACCGCGGGCGTGGCCACCAATGCCCTGTGCGTGGTGAACGCCACGAACCAGGATCGCGCGCCCGAGGTCATCGACCACCTCGTGGACAACGGTCTGGACCACATCCAGTTCATCCCGGTGCTGGAAACCGATCCCCGGACCGGCGAACCCACGTCCTTTTCCGCCACCCCCGAAGGCCTGGGCAGGTTCTACGAGGACGCCTGCCGGGTCCTTGCACCGGCCGGTGTCCCCCGGTTTTCCGAACGCACCCTGGAGGCCCTGTTGCACCTGCGCCTTGCCGGCGAGGCAGGCCTGTGCGTGTTCGACAAACAATGCGGGAGGTATCTGCTCATAGAACACAATGGCGACGTGTATCCCTGCGATTTCTTCGTGGAGGACAAATGGCGCCTGGGCAACATCGCCCATGGCGAGTTGGCAGGGTTCTTCAAAAATCCTTTATACCGACGCTTCGCCAGGGCGAAGCCGCGCCTGCCCGGGGAGTGCCGTACGTGCGGCGACCTGGCCTCCTGTCATGGCGGATGCGTGAAGGACAGGCTGCCCGATCGGGCCGAAGGCACGGCCCCCACCTATTTCTGCGAGTCCTACAAACGCCTGTTCCGGGCCTCGGGACCCATGCTGGACGCTGTGGCGGAAAACGCCATGGCGCAGGCGCCCGCCGCGCCCATGGGCCGCAACGAGCCATGCCCGTGCGGCAGCGGGAGGAAGTACAAGCGATGCTGCGGGAAGAGATGAATTGAATCGTGAAGGACTCCACGCAATGCGTCCGCGGATGGTCGGGGGGCGGGACCCTGAGCAGTGTCAGAACGCCGCTTCGTCACCGTTGGCGTCGGTCTTGACCAGATAGCCGTCAAAGCTCAGGTTGTCGGAAAACGACGACGACCGCCCGGCCAGGAGGTATCCTCCCGCGATCTCCAGCAGGTCGCTGGCTACGTCGACACCCGCCGACGCGCCGTGGTTTCTCTCCCACAAAAGGTTTCCTCCGGCGTCCGTCGCCAGTATGTAGGCCTGGCCCTTGGCGTTGCCCACGGTGAGAAGTCCGCACGCGACCAGCTGTCCGGCAGTGTTTTCGAGCAGGCCGAGGCCTCTGTCCTGGTAAGCCCCGCCGAAGTTTTTCTCCCACACCGTGTTGAGGCCCGCGTCCAGGCGCACGAGGTATACCTGGTCGCCGCTGGCCGCGTCCCGGGTGGTCCCCACGGCCACGAATCCGCCGCCTGAAAAGGCAATCACCCGGGACCCCGTGTCGGGCGTTCCGGCGGCTCCCGGGGTCACGGCGTTGATGAGGTTGCCGTTGCCGTCCGTATGCAGGACGTACATGTCCCGGCTGTCTGAATCGCTGCCCGAGGCCCTGGTGCCGCACATGACGATGTCGCCGTTGGCCAGCTCGATAATGCTGTGTCCCGTGTCCTCGTAAATGCCGCCAAAAAAGTTCTCCCGAATCACGGCGCCGTTCTGGTCCGTCCGCGCGAGATACAGATCCTTGCCGCCGGTGGTCCCCGGGGAATCGGATTCTCCCACGACGAGATAGCCGCCGCTGGTCGATTCGATGACCCACCAGCCAGCCTCATCACCGGTACCGCCGAAGTTTGTTTCCCACTGGAAATTGGCGTTGTTGTCCAGTTTGACCAGGTAAACGTCCGAATCCCCGTTGGGCGTGGAAAAGGTGGTGCCGCAAAGCAGAAAGCCGGTGTCCGAGGTCTGGATCACGCAGTTTGCCGAGTCGAACCGGGCACCGCCGAAGGTGTCCTCATGGCCTAGATTGCCATTGGTGCCCACCAGAAGAAACCATGCCTCGCCCTCGCCTCCAGCCGTGGAACGCGTCATGCCGGCCAGGGCGTATCCCCCGCCCTGAATGGTAGTCGCGGCCTGTATCTCGTCGTAATCCGTGCCGCCGTAGACGGCCTCGCCGGGTCCGGTTTGGGCCGCGGCATACGGTTTGGCATTGGGATCGGTGGTGGACGTCACGTCCTCGGCGCAGGAGAGGCAGAGGGCGAGAGTCGCGAACAGCGCGAGCAGGCAGACGGTTCTCATGGTATTTCCTCGAGGGGGAAGCGGTGGGCCGGGGCGTGAAGGAGCGGTTTGCACGGGAGGGTGGCCGAAGTGGATTAGGGCCCCGGCGACCCTCCCGTGGTCAATCAGTCCACGCCTGGCAGGGTCACGGTGGAGCATGAACCGCTCGAGCATGTGCGCGTCTGCGCGCTGGGTCCTACCGAACCGCCCTGTCCTCCGCCGGGAGCCATGGCATGGTTGGTGCTGCTCAGGATGCGTTCCAAATTTTCAGACTTGCAGGCCTTGCATTGCATTTCGACTTCCTCGGTACTGCTCAGCATCAAAACCTCGAGCACTTCATTGCAGTCGAGGCATCTGAATTCGTAAATCGGCATTGCTTTCCTCCATGAATTCAAGTTCAAACAACCCATTGATTAAAACCATTTTATCCCGGTCTGTCAAGGGAGGATCAGGTCCGCGCGGCCGTGCCGCCAGTTCGCGGTTCATTCCCCGGATTGTTTCACAATCCTTTCCAACTGGGCGATCCGTTGCTTGAGCTTGAAGATCTCGTTTTCCGTGTTGTAGCCCAGCCTCGCGCCCACGGCGATGTCCTGGCCGGGCCTGCCCTCCTCGCCCAAGCCGGGCTGTATTTCAGTCTCCGTGAGGCAGAGCAGGCCGGAGCCGCACTGCACCAGGGGGCCCTTGCCCTGCCTGGTCTGGATGACGCGGCCGACGACGCCCCGGTAATCGGAAGCGTTGTCCACCTCGGCTTCCCATACCACGAGTTTCCTGTCTCTGTAGTAGGTATAGGCCCCGGAATAAGGACGCGAATGGGCGCGAATCCGGGCCTGAATGCCCTCAGCCGGCAGTTCCCAGTCGATCACCGCGTCCGAGGGGGACTGCCTGCCGGTGAATGTGGCGTCCTCCCGTATCTGGGGCATGGGCTCCCATTTCCCTGCCAGAAGGCGGGGAATCCATCGGTCCAGGGCCTTGTCGATGGCCGCTTCCAGTTTGTCCAGGACGTCCGAGGTATAGTCGCGGTCCGTGATGGGAAAAGGCTCCTGGGCCAGGATAGGCCCGGAGTCCACGCCGTCGTCGATGAGAAAGAAGGTGGCGGCCCCGGGCCTGCCTTCCAGGATGAGCCAGGAAATCGGGGATCTGCCCCTTCCTTCGGGCAGCCAGGCCGGATGGAAGCCAATGGAGCCCAGCCTGGGCATGGACAACAGGGGTCTTCGCACCAGCTGGGCCAGGCCCACCACGAACAGCAGGTCCGGAGCCAGTTCCCGGACGAATGCCATGCATTCCGGGGAATTGATGTCCGTGAATTCGGCATGCCGGATGCCCGCGGCCGCGCACAGGTCATCCATGCGGGCATATCCGGGGACGAATCGCGCGCTTTCCGGAGCCAAACCAAGGACCCCGGCCACGTTCACTCCGTGCCGCAGGAGTCCCTGCAGGGTGCGGCGGGAGCTTTGTACGCTTCCCGCCAGGACGACGGTGGGAGCGGCGAGTCCTTCCTGCGCCATGGCATACTCCTGCACGTCCCGTGGTCACCGCCGAAGCGTCCGCGGACGGCCGCCCCGCGCGGGGCGGGAGCGAAATGAAACGATACCCGAAAAAACAACGTGTGTTTCAGTATACCTCAATCCGGGGCGGTTGGCAAAAAAACACTGTTTCCGGGGGACTTTGGAGGCATGAACGATCGGGGCGGCGCCGCGTCCGCAAAACCTGAGACCCCTCACGGATTCAGGTTTCCCCCCCGGTCGATCGGCCATGGTTTGACGCAGACCCGCGAGAAGCCGGTTTTCATGTGGCTTTCCATTATTCATCGGGAGGTGACGAATTCAGGCGGTTATCATACCCGACAGTCGGCCATGTCCAGTTCGTCCTCCCAATCGCCTTCCACGCGCACGGTGCGGACCATGGGTTTCCCCTGGTCGAAGTCCCCGCGCAGGTAAAGGAATCCGGAGAACAGGGGGGTCTCCATGGTCAACGCCTCGTCGCTGGCGATGAGGTTCGCCGGTTCGGGCCCCATGTAGGTGAAAAAAGTGGCCCATTTTTCCCGCACCGTGGTTTCCACGGAAACCGCCTCGTCCCGCCTAAGGTAGCAGGTGGCGCGCCATCCCCGGGGGGTGTAGGGGTCGGCCCGGATCACCGTCATCTTCCGGCTGGTGGCCGAGGTGGCGATGCCCACGTTGAACTCTCCCTTGGGAGTGTCCAGCACCAGCGAGCCGCTTTTGGTATCAAGGTTGTACCCGTAGTCCCCGAACAGCCAGTGCAGGCGATAAAGATGCTCGCCCGAGGAGGCCACGCGGTCCACGATGATCCACTGTTCCTCCCCTATGCGCAGTATGGCCCGGCGATGCAGGACCGGCGCGGCCAGTCGCCGGTAGCCGTCGTGTTCCCCCTCGAAGTAGGAGAAGACGCCACGGGGCGAACGGCAGCGTCCGTGTACCCTGCCCGTGAGCCAGGGAACCCATTTGAGGGGGGCCGCGAGGTCCATCTGGTCCTTCTTGTCCACGGTCACCGTGTTGTGGAACAGGCTGCCGGCCAGGGGGTTGTTCCACGGCTTGCGGGAAAACATGCTGTAGGTCCCGGCGTCCACGGCCAGGGGCAGCCCCCGCCACCACAGGTCCACGTGGAGCATGTCCGCGTGGCCGGGTCGGCAGCGATGGATCGCGCACCGGGTGAACACATGGCTCTTTTCCCCACGGAGGGTGTAGTAACCACCGTCGGTGGCGGCCATCTCGATTCGTTCCGGGGCCTCGGTCTCCGCGTTTGGCGCCTCGGGGCCGAAAAACCAGAGCAGTATCTCGTCCCACGGACCGTCGTGGTACAGCCTTGTTCCGCGCAGCAGGTAATGGGCCGCGGCCAGGGTGGGGCGGTAGTCGGTGAAGTCGCAGGTGCAAAGCCGGTAGGCCAGGGACCCGTCGTTCTGTCCATAGGCCGGAACCCGCCCGGACTCCCCGTCCTGGACCTGATACAAAAAATCCGCCGCCTTTCCCAGGCGCTGCCGGATGCCTTCCGGGAGCGGTGTCCCGTGGACGTCCGCCAGACGCGCGGCCCACACGCCGCACTGCACCAGAAGACGCTGCTCGTTGTTGGAGTGAAGAACGGTGGAGCCGTCATTCAGGACCACCCGGGCCATGAGGCTTTCCAATGCCCCCGCGCCGTCCACCCGCCATCTCCGCGCCTCTGAAAACTCCGGGAACAGGAGTCCCACGGTATACAGGGCCGTGGCTTCGGCCACGGGCGCGCCGCCCATCTCGAAGGTCGCCCTGCCCAGGTGCGCCGCCACCCTTTCCATGGAAACGGCCAGCGTCTGGGCCAGTTCATAAGCCCGCCGGGGCGTGGTGGACGTGGATTCCAGAAACGCGTGGAAGCAAAAGCAAAGGGCCAGCGTCCTCAATGCCACTTCGCGGGAGCTCTGCCAGTTCACCCCGTACATGGGGGGGTTGGACTCGCGCCAGCTTTCGAACAACTCCCAGAACCCCTCGGGATACCGTTCGTCCCCCGTGCGCCAGTAAGCCCGGGCCAGGCCGTAGGCAAATCCGAACCTGTTGGTTTCCCAGACAGCCTTGATGTCGCCCTCGGGGGGATGGGCGACATCGCGAAAATGCTGATCAGACGGCACGATTTCGCCCGTAAGGGGATTCGCGTGCCAGTTCGGGGGGAAGCCCGTTTCCCATGTGTGCGCCCCGAAATGGACAAAGCGGCCTTCCAGCACCTGATCCGCTGCCACCATGGAGTCGTCCCGCGTCTGCCCTCCGGTCCACTCGGCAAGAATCCCGGCATGAAATACCCGCCGGTCCGGGGAAAAGAAGAATGGAGGGGCATTCAGGCGACGTTCCCGTAAAAAGCGTTCGGGCCGGGCCATTTCCGGGTCGGAGAGGTAAGAGGACAGAAGTCGGCCGTCCCAGGTGCCGGGGGGCAAAAGCCTTGTTTCGGCGCGGGAGCGGCGTTGTTTGCCCGGGGCGGCCAGAACGGCCTTGCACGATGCGGCCAGATCCTTGATTTTGTTCATGTTGCTCGTCATTTCCGGCATGATTTCCTGATTCGTTCTGCTGCACGGGGTCTGTTGGTGCGAGTGCGTCCCCGAGGCGTGAAAGGTTTTCCGACCGTGGTTTTTTACGTCAGTCCGGCCCTGTTGGCAAGGCCCGTTTGCGCGACGTGGGAGGTTTGCGTTATCCCGCCTTGTCCTTGCGCTTTGCGCGCATCGCTCCCACGGTCCGGGCCAGTCGATCCATGTCGCGGTCCCGTCCGGGCCCCAGTTCGTCCATGTTCCGGAGTACGAGGCCTGTCGAGACGCCGTCCGGCAGGAGGGCCAGGTGGCGCATGGGCGCGGATTCCACCGGATTGCCTTCCGCGTTGTGAAGCCCGGCAACCAGGACTCTTTCCTTTTCCTTCACCGAGAGGACCGCCAGGGGCACCCCATGCTTTTTCGCGACATCGACAAACACGCCGTACTCGATCCCCTCGGCGGCGGGCAGGACCACGAGTCCGGCGTCGCTTCCGACCAGCAATCGCACGGCCAGTTCCGCCGACAGAATTCCCGCCACGAGATGCCGTCGCACCAGCCACGTGGTGAAGTGTCCCCCTGCCGGGTTCCCGTTTCGGGGAACCTTGCGGACGGCGGCCACGGCGTGCGCGCCCACGGGCACGCCAAGGTGCCGGAGATCCGGATACAGACGAGGCTGGACACGGTTCACGGCGAGGATGGCGTCGTTCACGTCTTCCCTGCAAAGGCGGGCGCCGACCTCTTTCCTGGGGAGGGGGAGCAGGCCGCAGGTCCGGTGAACGGCCCGGCGGCAGGTGCGGCACGTATCGCGCCCGCTCGAGACGTCGTAATCCGGGGGCACGGGCAGGACGCGGTTTCCCAGTGGATCCGCCGAACACGAGGGCAGGGCGGCGTCGCAGGCCACGGTAGCGGCGGAGGTTCCGCGGAGGCGGAGCGCGACGGCAAGCAGGGCCATGGCCGCCGTTGCCGCGGGGTCGGCACCCGCGCCGATCACGGCGAACAGCACCGCGGGGTTGTCCGCTTCGGGAAGATTTCGCAGAAGAGGCAGGCTTTGCGCGGCGGCGGCCAAAAAGGCCCGGTCCGGGGCTCTGGCAACGCGGGAATCCCTTCCGGCCAGGCTTCCGGCCAGCGCGGAGGCGTCCCGTGCGCCTTCCCTGGCCCGGGCGGCGCCGCGGGACAGTCGTTGCCGCGCACCGTACAACAGGTTCCCTGCCAGGGGTATTCCTCCCGTGATCGTCCCGGTCCCCTTCACGCCCATTGACAGCCGGCGCCCCTTGGAGAATATCTGGGTCTCTCGCGCTCCACCTACTTGATGTATCCTTCCTCGGCCAGGTACAGCAGGATCTGCTGGGCCGCCTCCTCCGGGGTAAGCTCCGAGGTGTCCACCACCAGTTCCGGTTCCCTGGGTTCCTCGTACGGGGCGTCCACGCCCGTGTACCCCTTTATGAGACCGGCGCGGCACTTGGCGTACATGCCCTTTCGGTCCCGGCTTTCGCACACGGACAGGGGGGTGCTGAGGTAGACCTCGACGTATCCGCCGTTGCGGCTGATCAGTTCCCGGTTCTGCAGCCTGGACGACTCGTAGGGGGCGATGGGCGCGCAGATGGCGATGCCGCCGTTTTTGGTGATCTCGTTGGCCACGAAGCCGATGCGGATGATGTTGAGGTTCCTGTGATCGTCCGAGAAGGTGAGTTCGCTGGAGAGGTTTCGCCGGACGATATCGCCGTCCAGAAGGGTCACGGGGCGGCCCCGCATTTCCATGAACCTCGAGTACAGCACCTTGGCCAGGGTGGATTTTCCGGCACCGGAAAGGCCGGTAAGGAACACGGTGAAGCCCTGTTTGTGGCGGGGCGGATACGCCCGGCGCATCTCCTGCTCCACGCCGGGGTAGGAGTACCATTCGGGCAGGGCCAGGCCGTATTCCAGCCTCCGTATCAACTCCCCGGGGGGCAGGCGCTTGACCTCCGCCCCCTCCGGTATTCCGCTTTCGGGCACGTACTGGGCCAGGTCCGGCACGTAGACCATCGTCTCGGCGCGTACGGTGTCGATGCCCAGTTCCCTTTCGTGGGCCGAGACGAGTTCCGCTGCCGCCCACTTGGGGTAGAAGGGCTCCCGGTCCGTGGTTTCCCACGGGTCCATGTAGTCCTCGGTGACCAGAAAGTGGCCGCATCCGTAGGTACGCATGAGCATGGCATGGAAGAGGGCCTCGCGAGGACCCGCCTGGCGCACGAACAGGGGCATGAGGCCCAGGGTGACCAGGTGATCCGGATACTCGCGCAGTATCTCCCTGTAGCAGCGCACCCGGGTGTACATGTCCTCCCGCGCCAGGTCGCGGCATCCCACGGTGGCCTGGATGAGCAGGGGTGCGCCAGCCTGGCGCACGGCCTCCATGGTCATTTCGCGGTGTCGCCGGTGCATGACCCAGGGAGTCACGTAGGCCACAACGTCCCGCCAGCCGTTCTTCGCGAAAAATCGCCTGGTTTCGTTGGGGTCCCGCCGCAGTTCATTGTACGCGTAGTGTTCGGGCCGGGCAACGCCCACCACCCTGCCGCCCACGTTGAATCGCCGCACATTGGCAAGAAACTGTCGGACGCCGGGGTGGGACGCGGGATCGTCCGTGCCGAACAGGGCGCGGGCTTCGCGTTCGCGGTCCGGCTCCCAGACGTCGCTCACTGTCATCACGGCCAGCAGGAAGCCTTCCTGGTCCCGCAGGGCGATCTTCCGCCCCCTTTCCACGGACTCGACGGTCGAGGCTTCCGCGTCCAGACAGATGGGCAGCGGAAATATGGCCCCGTCGGGAAGTCGCATGGTTTCGAGCACGCTTTCGTACCGTTCGCGGTCCATGAAGCCGTCAAGGGGTTGAAACGTGCCGTCGAGCAGGAGTTCCAGGTCGCACAGCCGCCGTTGCCCGAGATCCAGGGAGGTGTAGTTGAGCGATTCCGCCTTGAGGCGTTCCGTCTCCCGGGTGTCGGTGTACAGGTCCTCGATGATTTCTTCCAAGTTTCACGTCCTTGCGTCGGTGTACAGGTCCTCGATGATTGTTTCCAGGTCTCACGTCCTTTTGGTGATTGCGCCGGGGTCAGAGAATCCAGTACAGAAGCAGGGCCCCCAACAGGGCCCCGCCCACGATCGCGGCGGTGGTCGCGGCGCGTCCCGGATCGAGGCCTTTGCCACCGCTCTCCTCGGACATCCCCCGGGCGCACCATTCGCACAGCACCCAGTCGTTTCTCTGGCGCTGGTCCAGGACGGCCACCAGAAGGCCGTGCGGGTCGGTGACCGGCAGGCCGGTTGTTTCGGACGCGACGGGACCGCCGAATTCCCCGTCCTCGCCGACGCCTTCGCACACAAGCCAGGGGCCGGCCTGGCCGGGACGGCACAGGCTGTAAACGGCGCCTTCCCCATGGTCCGGAATGCCGGCGGACTCGAAGCTGTCCAGCCACCCGAATTTCTGTGCGGCCCGCACCTCGTGGCGGACCAGAGGCGCCTGGGGAGGCAGGAAGCCGTTGTCCACGGCACTCCGCAGTTCCTGGGCCGGGACGATGATCCTGTCGTCCCCCAGCTGAAAGGGATATCCGCACAACTGGCATTCCACGGCGCGAGGCGCGGCAATGCGCCGTGTTCTGGCATCGGGGCGCACCTCGCCGGAGACTTTTCCGGGCGACGGTTCCGGTCCGGCCGCGGGAGCGGGTCCGGGCCCGCCGGGTCCGGGCCCGGGTTGTCCGGAATCCGGTGAGCGGGCGGGCTCCGTTTCCGGACGGACCGCCGTTCCGTCCTTCTCGCCGGAATGTTTGGAAACGTCCACCATCCCGGCCCGCGCCGGATCGGGCACCTGCATCAGCCCACCGCACTCGGGACACCTTCCTCTGGCCCCGATCATGTCGTCGTCCACGGTAAGCACCTCGTCACAGTGCGGACACTGAAAATCCATGCGACACCTTTGTCCATTCGGACGCCGCGCCGCCGCCGCGTACCGTGGCGACAGTCCGCGCCCTGGTTAACAGCCTGTTGAAAAACGCGATCTGCGGCGCTGCGGCGCGTTTCACGTCGATGCAACGTACCGTAACAGCCTGTTGAAAAACGCGATCTGCGGTGTTGCGGCGCGTTTCTCGTCGATGCAGCGTACCGTAAGTACGCCAACCTCCTCGAAATTCACGCGTCTTGCCTCTCATCGTTTTGACCGGGCTGTAAAGTCCGGGTTTTTCAACGGACTGTTGTCCGACCGCTCATGCCTTGCGGCCGTAGTCGTCGTCGAATCGTTCGATGTCGTCCTCGCCCAGATAACTGCCCGACTGGACCTCGATGAGTTCCAGCGGGATCCTGCCGGGATTTTCCAGGCGGTGGACCGTTCCCAGGGGTATGTAGGCGGACTCGTCCTCCTGCAGGAGGACGGTTTCGTCGCCGCGGGTGACCATGGCCGTCCCGTGGACGACGACCCAGTGTTCCGCCCGGTGGTAATGCTTCTGGCTGGACAGCCGGGCTCCGGGTTTTACGATGATTCGCTTGACCTGGAACCGTTCGGCCACCACCAGGCTTTCGTACGAACCCCATGGCCGGAAAACCTTGCGGTGGGTCCGGGATTCAGGCCTGTCTTCGGCCTTTAATGCGCTGACGATGTTTTTGACCTCCTGGACCCGGCCTCGGGGGGCTATGAGCACGGCGTCCGAGGACTCCACCACGATGTGGTCGGAAAGGCCCACGGCGGCCACCAACCGGTTGCTGGCGTGGACGTAGGAGTCCCGTACGTCGTGGGTGTACACGTCGCCCAGCAGCACGTTGTTGTCCCCGTCCTTGTCTCCGGCCTGCCACAGGGCCTCCCAGGAGCCCAGGTCGTTCCAGCCCGCGTCCAGGTACACCACCGCCCCCCTGTCCGTCCTTTCCATCACGGCATAGTCGATGGAATCGGCCCGGCACGCGGAAAAGGCCGCCGGATCCAGCCGGTAGAAATCAAGGTCCGACCGGCCTTTCCCGTAGGCGGTCCGGCACGCTTCCAGGATGTCGGGCGCGTGCCTCTCCAGTTCCTCCAGCACCTGTCCTGCACGGAACACGAACATGCCGCTGTTCCACAGGTAGTCGCCGGATTCGAGATACTGTCCGGCGGTTTCGCGGTCCGGTTTCTCCACGAACCGGTCTATTGCCCGGGGTTCCCGCGCTTCACCTGTGTTCGCCGGGATGTCCAGCACGGGGCCTACCCTGATGTACCCGTAGCCGGTTTCGGGCGCGGTGGGCACCACGCCGAATGTGACGCAGTAGCCCTGTTCCGCCACCTTGCCGGCCGTATCCAGCGCGGCGTGGAAGGCAGCCGTGTCCTCCATGTAATGGTCCGCCGGGAGCACGCACAAAAGGGGATCGCCGCCTCCCTCCAGGGCGTGAAGGGCGGCAACGGCCAGCGCCGGCGCCGTGTTCCTGCCCACCGGTTCCAGGAGGATGCCCGACGCCTTCCTTCCATCCGCCTCCAGTTGCTCCGTCACGAAAAAGCGGTGGTTCTCGTTGCAGATGATTATGGGGTCGCCAGTGCCCGCAAAACCGGCCAGACGGTCCAGGGTGCACTGGAACATGGTCCGGTCGCCGGTAAGGGACAATAGCTGCTTGGGGTACAGGTCGCGGGACAGGGGCCACAACCTGGTGCCCGAACCTCCGGCCAGGATCACGGGAACGATCATGCGGAATACCTTTCGTGGCGACAGGCAACAGGCGGGAACGAAGCCGCCCGGCGTCTCGTCCGCACCTTGTGTAACAGCCTGTTGAAAAACGCGATCTGCGGCGTTGCGCTTCATTTCTCGTCAGT
>JBKHBM010000116.1:0-14376 GCA_046542385.1 Desulfatibacillaceae bacterium
GGTCCCCGCTTTCGCGGGGATGACGAGCGGTTTTTCCGCAACCTGAGTGCACCCGGGTCCCCGCTTTCGCGGGGATGACGAGCGGTTTTTCCGCAACCTGAGTGCACCCCGGTCCCCGCTTTCGCGGGGATGACGAGCGATTTTTCCGTATTCCCCGTTTCCGGCATTCCGGATCTGCCTGGCTTCGGGGGATGGTAAGCGGCCCTCATGCAGAGCGTCGAAAACGGGACGTACAAGGATCGGTGACAACTGGCGAACACAGGGTTCGCCCCAATATGGGCCTCCTCGGCCCGGGACGATTGCATGACACTGGCAAGACCACGATTTTCGCCGGTCACGGTCAAGCGCTTTCGCCGCTTCAGGAACAAGCGGCTGGCGTGGTGGTCCTTCTGGCTGCTGGTGCTGCTGTACGCGCTGAGCCTGGGCTCGGAACTCATCGCCAACCGGAACCCCCTTCTTCTGCGTTTCGAAGGCGGGTGGTACTTTCCCATATTCCGGTACTACCCGGAAAGCACCTTCGTGGAAGGCGGGGAGGACACGCGTGCGGATTACCGCGAACTGGCCAGCACCCCCCGGTTCGCGGACGAATCGGGCAACTGGATGGTCTTCCCGCCCGTGCCCTACGACCCGTTCGAGAGCGTGGAACCTTCCGAGATCGACATTCCCGACCACGTGGAAGTGGCCTTCGAGCCCGTGCCGCGCATCGCCACCGTGCATCTCGCGGCCGACGGCACGGTGGCCCGCGCCACGGGCGCGGGGACCTTTTTCGGAACGGACGAGTTCTCCGTGCGGGGGATGAATTTTTTCGAGCACTGGA
This sequence comes from Desulfatibacillaceae bacterium, assembly GCA_046542385.1. Taxonomy (GTDB): domain Bacteria; phylum Desulfobacterota; class Desulfobacteria; order Desulfobacterales; family Desulfatibacillaceae; genus JBKHBM01. The sequence continues at coordinate 818 of JBKHBM010000116.1, forward strand.
AAACCGACGCCGATCTACGCGCCGCGATAAGCAAACGGCTGGCCAACGAACCCGCGCCGGAGTTTTCCGCCATGGCGACGGGACCCGGCGGCGTAGAGGCTCTTGTGACCATACGGGAGTACGAGCCGCGAAAACGGCCCCGCAAGATAGTGCGGCTCAAGATGGAGGACCTGGAGACCATCGGGGACGCCACCATGTCACGGCACGTTGCTTTTGCCCGGGACGGTAGCGTTGTGCGCGACCCCAGCGAGGTGCTGGCCTCGCTGTCGGACCAGCAGGGCGAACAGGTGCGGGCGCTCGCGGCCCGGCGGTTCGACGGATACGTGGACCCCATGCGTATGGTGATCGCCGGCGACGCCTTCACCGTACGATTCCACAAGGCCGAGGTCCGGTTTCCCTACCCTCCCACCCGGGGCCACTTCATGGGGCTTGACGACTCGGGCCGCGACGTGTTCGCCCGCGTGCTGTACGCCATGCGCACATCCATCACGTTCGGCCTGTTGCTGGTCGTCTTCTCCATGGCCATAGGCTCGGCGGCCGGTGCGTTCCAGGGGTATTACGGCGGCCTCCTGGACATCACGGGCCAGCGGCTCACGGAAATCTGGCAGTCCATCCCGTTTCTGTACGTGATGATCCTGCTGGGCTCTGTGTACGGCCGGAGTTTTCCGCTGCTGCTGGTCGTGTACGCCGTGTTCAACTGGATCGGCATCTCCTATTACATGCGCGGCGAGTTCCTGCGCCTGCGCAAACAGCAGTTCGTGGAATCGGCCAAGGTGCTGGGCATACCCGCGTGGAAGATCATCTTCCGCCACATACTGCCCAATGCCCTGGTGCCGGTGATTACGTTTTTCCCGTTCCAGCTGGTGGGCGCGGTAGGCGCCCTGGCCGCCCTGGACTACCTCGGTTTCGGCCTGCCTCCCCCGACGCCCAGCTGGGGCGAGCTGCTGTCCCAGGCCCAGATGTACAGATGGGCGTGGTGGCTCATTACGTGGCCGTCCGTTGCCCTGTTCGTGGTCATGCTCCTTGGCGTGTTCATCGGCGAGGGTGTGCGCAACGCCTACGATCCAAAGCAGTTCACAAGGCTTACATGAGCGAGTCGCGAAACATACTGGAGATCCGTGACCTGGCCGTGGATTTCACCACGGACGAGGGCGTGCTGTCCGCCGTGGACGGGGTGTCCTTCGACGTGCGCCCAAACGAGGTGCTGGGCCTCGTGGGCGAATCCGGGTGCGGCAAGTCCGTGACGGCCATGTCCCTGTTGCGGCTGGTGCCCGACCCGCCTGGCAAAATCCGCGAAGGCACGGTGCACCTGGACGGCACCGAGTTGCTAGGACTTTCACCGAAACAGCTCAGGAGGGTGCGCGGCGCGGAAGTGAGCGTCATTTTCCAGGACCCGGCCACCGCCCTCTCCCCGCTGCACCGCGTCGGCGACCAGCTTGCCGAGGTGCTGCGCATCCACGGCCGGGCCGGGAAGAAGGAAGCCGCCCAACAGGCCGTGGAATGGCTGCGCAGGGTGGGCATATCCAACCCGGCGGAAAACGCCTCGGCCTACCCGCACGAGATGTCCGGCGGGATGCAGCAGAGGATCGTCATCGCCATGGCTCTCATGATGGGGCCGCGGCTCGTCATCGCGGACGAACCCACCACAGCGCTGGACGTCACCATCAGCGCACAGATTTTCGACCTCCTGCGAGGCATGAGGGAGGAACGCACGTCCGTGCTGCTCATCACCCACGACCTCGGGGTGATCTGGGAGATGTGCCAGCGGGTGCTGGTCATGTACGCGGGCAAGATCGTTGAGGAAGGGTTGCGCGACGACCTGTTCGACCATCCGTCCCATCCCTACACCCAGGGCCTGCTGCGCTCCGTGCCCAGGCTCACCGGTGAAAAGGACGAACTGTACACCATCGAGGGTTCCGTGCCTTCTCCCCTGGAATATCCCAGGGGATGCCGGTTCAATACCCGCTGCCCCCACGCATTCGACCGATGCTTTGCCGAGGAGCCGGACCTGTTCGTATACGGCCCGCACCGCCGGGTGGCGTGCTATCTCGCGGAACGATGGCTGGAGGCGCGCCGTGGATGACCTGCTCGAAGTCAGGGACTTGAAGACGTGGTTTCCCCTACGCCGGGGCGTGTTGAACCGTCCCGTGGGATACGTCCGCGCCGTGGACGGCGTGAGCCTGGCCGTGGGCAGGGGGGAGACAGTCGGACTCGTTGGCGAGTCGGGTTGCGGCAAGACCACGCTGGGCAGGACCATCTGCGGGCTTTCGCCGCCCACGGGCGGGGAGGTGCTGTTCGAGGGCGAGCCCCTGCTGCCCCGCCTGGGGCAAAGCAAATGGCGCAGGCGGGTGCAGATCGTCTTCCAGGATCCGTTTTCCTCCCTCAATCCCCGCATGAGCGTGATGGACATCCTCACGGAGGGCATGGCCCACCACAAGCTGTTGCAGGGCCCGCGGGACCAGGAGGCAAAGCGCCTTTTGTCCGAGGTGGGGCTCGATCCCGCCTCCGCCCATCGATATCCGCACGAGTTTTCCGGCGGACAGCGCCAGCGCCTGTCCGTGGCCCGGGCCCTGTCCCTGCGGCCGGACCTTGTCGTATGCGACGAGGCGGTGTCGGCCCTGGACGTCTCCGTGCAGGCCCAGGTGATCCGCCTTCTCATCGACCTGCGCAAACGCTACGAACTGTCCTACGTCTTCATTTCCCACGACCTGGCGGTGGTGCGGCACATCGCGCACCGGTGCGCCGTCATGTACCTGGGCGTGATCATGGAGCACGGGCCCACCGAGGACGTTTTGCATGACCCGCGGCATCCGTATACCCAGGCGCTGATATCCGCCGTGCCCCAGCCGGGCAGGAAGAAAAAAGGCCGCATCGTGCTTTCCGGCGACCCGCCCAGCCCGGCCGCCCCGCCCCCGGGTTGCCGCTTCCACACCCGTTGCCCCCACGTGATGGACGTGTGCCGGGACACCGTGCCGGAAGCGCGAAAAGTGGGCAACGCGTCCGTCTGCTGCCATCTGTATTGATACGGAATGCCTCAATCCGCACCTGTTCCTCATTTCATGGTTTTCGCCGCCTTGCCGGCATACGCGCCGGCGAGACATAACATATTGAAAACGCTATAAATCGCAACTTAATCGGTTTTCCGGGGACAAAAAAGCCACCTATACCCGAACATGGCATGCCGATTGCTTACATTCAAGTACAGATGGCTTGGCAAGCCTCTACCTCCAGTTATCTTCCTCTCTTCCAAAGGATTGCGGCCCCGGTTGACACCGCCGGGGCCGCTCCTTTTTGCTGACATCTCCACGACCCCCGCCCTTGGGCCACCGCAACCGTTACCTGTACGAGTAACGTGACAGCGTTATGTAACGCCTCGGGTCGGTTGACAAAATCCCCCGGAAAACGCAATATGGGCGGACTTTTTACCCCACTAAAGGAATTGCCCATGGAAACAACGAGCAAAACCCACTACCAGGACGCCTCCCAAATGGCGTTCCAGCCGGACGAAAGCGTCCATCTCGTCGTCACGTCCCCGCCTTATCCCATGATCGAAATGTGGGACGACGTCTTCCGCTTCCAGAGCGAAAAAGCGGTCACGGCCATGGAACGTGGCGACGGCGCAGCCGCCTTCGAGGCCATGCACGAGGTTCTGGACGGCGTGTGGGCCGAACTGTACCGGGTGCTGGCCCCGGGTTGCCTGGCCTGTATCAACATCGGCGACGCCACCCGCACCGTGGCCGACGATTTCAGCCTGTACACCAACCACGCCCGCATCCTGTCCGCCTGTCTTGCACTCGGATTCACCGCCCTGCCAGACATACTGTGGCGCAAACAGACCAACGCACCCAACAAGTTCATGGGTTCGGGCATGCTTCCCGGCGGCGCGTACGTGACCCTCGAGCACGAGTACGTGCTGGTCCTGCGCAAGGGAGGCAAGCGGGAGTTCGACACCCCTGAGGAAAAACGCCTTCGCAGGGAAAGCGCCTATTTTTGGGAGGAACGCAACTCCTGGTTTTCGGACATCTGGTTCGACATCAAGGGAGCCCGGCAGGACCTGTTCGGCATGCCGGAGCTGAGAAAGCGCAGCGGCGCGTACCCGTTCGAGCTTGCGTGGCGGCTGGTGAACATGTACTCGGCCAAGGGCGACACAGTGCTGGATCCGTTTGCCGGCACGGGTACAACCATGGCCGCCGCATTGGTGGGAGCCAGGAATTTCGTGGGCTGCGAGGTGGACCCGGGTATGGAGGACTGCGTGGCCGGCATGGTCTCCCGGATTCCGGAATTCGCCAACCAGGTGGTGGGCCAGCGGTTGTCCCGGCACAGGGAATTCATCGAAACCCGCACGCGGGACAAGGGGCCGCCCAAGCACTTCAATGAGAACTATGGCTTCGGCGTGGTCACCCGCCAGGAAAAGGACATCCTGTTCAGCGAGTTGATGGAGGTGATCCCGAAGGGACCGGGAGAGTACCTGGCCCGATACACGGAGGAACCCACCCCCAGGATCATTTAGGAAGAATGGGGGATGAAGACGGCCGGGCCTGACCGAACCAATCCCTGTGCCCGAGGGCGGAAGCGGCGATCCATGTGCCGCGGATTCGGCTCGGGGACGCGAATGCCCGTATCCAGCCGGATAAAACTCGGCCGCCCGGTCGCCTTTTCCGCGACCGGGCATCCCCATGATTGTCCTGGCCGGCTTACAGGGAACCGGCCAGGGAGCTTATGAGTTCCGGGGTGATGGTCCCCGTGGAGGGCAGACCGTTGTCCTTCTGGTAACTCTTGATCCCCCGATAGGTGATGGGACCGAGAATGCCGTCCACGTGGTAGGGATAGTACCCGAGCGCCTGAAGACGGCTTTGAACGAACTTGATCTCGTGAACACTGGTGGCCCACTTGTCCTTTTCGGATTCGGATTTTCCCGCCTGCGGCGTGGGCGGGGCCACCGGCTCGGACTGGGGTTCGGTGCGGAGTTCGCCTCCGGTTGTCCTCGCGACCTCCTCCGCCTTGCCTTCCGGCGTCGTTTTAACGGCTTCCCCGGGCGAGGACGGCGACGCCGGAGCAGTGGACACCGTCCTGATTCCGGGCTCGGAAGCCCGGGCCACGGCGCCGGCCCCGCCTGACCGGTAGGCCGCCAGGTGGTCCAGCAGCTCGTCCAGCAGTTCCGGCGGATAGATGTCTCCGGCCAGCTCGTACCACAACGGGGTAATCCTCCTGCGGATGTCCCGAACATCCTCCTCGCTGGATTCCACTTCGGTGACCCCGTAGTCGAACATGGCCTGGAGGCAGCGCTTGGTCTCCAGCCGGGTCCTGTCACAGAAACGCTGGCCGATGCCGAGCCGCACGTCCTCGATCGCGTGCCTGTAATCCGGCGGTAATTCATTGAACGCGTCGGTCGTCACCACCACGAACACCGGAGTGTATCGAAATCGCAGCGGGTTCACGTACTTCACCACCGAGTAGAGCTGCGCCCCCACCATCCAGATGGCCGGGGCCACGCCCGCTTCGATCTCGCCGTCCCGGAACATGCCCGCGATCCTGCCCACGTCGGGCTGCTCGACCAGTTCACACTCCATGCGGTTCAGCAGATCGTGCTCCAGCCGCCCCATCCAGTTGACGAATTGCACCTCCTCGAAGTCCGCGAGGGATTTGAGCGGCTTCCGGATGCTGTAGGTCTGGTCGAAGTCCTGGTCCACCCAGGCCAGGATTTTCATGCCCCTGTCCATGAACAGTCCGTCGATGGTGTCGATCATCTTCCTTTTGATGTGGTCGATCTCCTCGAAGCTGGAGAAAAGGAAGGGCAGGCCCAGGGCCACGGTTTCCGGGCAGGCGATGAACGACCCCTGGCCGCTCAGCCCCGCGCCGTGGAGCTTGCCGATCTTCATCTGGTTCAAATGATCCCTGTCGTCCCCCAGGACGCCGCCCCAGTAGACCTTGAACCCCAGTTCACCGTTGCAGGCCTCGTTGAGATCAGGCAGAAGAATCTCCTCCACGGCAACGGCATAGCCGACCCCCCTGGGAGCCAGAGTGCCCAGACGCCACTTGTACTTGACCCTGGCCTGGGCGCCGGCCGTTCCCGGCGGGACGATACAGGCCGCGCACACGGCCGCCACAATGGCGATTGCCACCAATCTTTTGACACTCATCGGACTGCTCCCTTTGGATTTCCTGCTGCGTTGGCACGGATCTGTCCCGGGTGGACGCACCACTCTCCCGGGTGTTGCCACGAGGTACAAGGTCTGCGGTCTGTGTTCTGGGGGAACGGGGATTTATATATTGGAAATGTTCACGAAATGCAAGAGGTTCATCAAGACGTTGCCGTTACAATCCCCGCCCGTGCGGCCGGGTGGCGAAAATCGGGCAACCGCGGGTACGCCTCGCCTTCCCGGGCTCCCCGGCTTCACCGGATGCCGGCATGTCTGCACGGTTGCCTTGCATGACTAGCGAGCGCCCGTTCACGCGGAGACCACCGCGATTCCGGAAATCGGAAAAAGGGAACCGGCCTCCGGAAAATCCGGCCCGGTCTTGCCGGGAAACACGCTTTTCACATGCCTGAATACAACAAAGACTTTGCACTGAACACGCTGGCGATGGTACATGAGAACGTCCGGGAATCAACCCGCGCAATTGCGGAATGCAGGCAAATGCGCCTTCGGAATTCCAGAGAAACAACACGTGGATTATCGGCCTCTATTCATAAAAACATGCGCCACGTTCCTGGCGGGGCTTCTCCTGCTTGCGCCCACGACCGCGTTGTGCGAGGGAGCAGACAAGGAGCAGGAGAGCGCCCCCTCGCCGTGCAGACAGTGGGAGGATCCGTTTCACGTGTTCTCCCATGCGCGTTGGGCGACGCGGCTTTCCTTCAACCGCGACCAGGGGGTGGCCCATGTCCAGAACGGCTACCTCTCATTGGTGGCCCCCACGGCATATCCGGCTGGCGTGGAAATTCGCTCCCGTTTTCAGCTTGTTGGCGATTTCGCGGTGGAAACCGGATACGAGGCCGAGGATACCAAGGCCAAACGGGGATGCCTGTTCCAGGGCGGCCTGTTCCTGATGACGGCAAACGGGGCGACCAGATGGCACGGCGATGTCGTCCGGGAGGGCAATCGACTGGCCTATGCCGCGCGGTGGGAGAGGAAGGACAGCGTGGATTATGAACACGTAAAGGGGCTGGACGCCTCCCTGACCGGCACCCTGCGGCTGGAGCGCAGGGACGGAAGGATCACGGTCAGCGCCGGCTCCCTTGGAGACATGCGCAAGATCCACGAGTTCACAATCGCCACCGAAACACCGCTGCTGGTGGGCTACCACTTCAAATCGGGCAGGCGGACGGGCACAGGCCTGGCCTGTCCTGCGTTCATCCGCTTCCGGGATTTTTCCATTCCTTCGTGCCGGGGAGCGTCACCGCTGGACGCCAATCCGTTCGATTTTCACTGACGGCCGGACGGTTCCGGCAATGGCATGAGCCGTCGACAGGCTCCCGTGCGCCGCTTTCCCGTCATTGACTTGCCGCGATGGTTCTGCTATTTGCGCCACGGCACCATGGAAGCCATTACAAAAGGAAAGGAAAAGGGAAATGGCACTGGAACGCACACTGTCCATCATAAAGCCGGACGCGGTGGCCGCCAATCACATCGGCGACATCGTCAATCGTTTCGAGAAGGCGGGCCTGACAATCGCGGGCATGAAGATGCTCAGGATGAACCGGCCCCAGGCCGAGGGTTTTTACGCGGTGCACCGGGAGCGCCCGTTTTTCGGCAGCCTGGTTGAGTTCATGACCAGCGGTCCGGTCGTGGTGATGATCCTGGAGGGCGAGGACGCGATCTCGAAGAACCGGGAGATCATGGGCCCCACAAACTCCAATGACGCCCCCTCGGGCACCATCCGCGGCGACTTCGGCACGGACGTCGAGAAAAACGCGGTACACGGTTCCGACGCCACGGAAACCGCCGCCACGGAAATATCCTACTTCTTCACGCCTTACGAGTTGAATGCCTGATGACCAGCGCAATCGACCGGGACCGGATCGGCATCATATTGAACCGGCCCCGGTCGCCGGAAAACATTGGCGCGGTGGCCCGCGCAATGCGCAACATGGGCTTTTCACGGCTTGTGGTGGTCCGGCCGGAAAAGTGCGACCTGTACCGGGTTTGCAAAATGGCGACCCACGCGGGGCTGGACGTCGTGGAGGAAATGGAGGTCTTCGACGATCTGGCCGATGCCCTGGCCCCGTTCAACTACGTGGTGGGAACCACGGCGCGCACAGGCGGGCACAGGAAGTCCATGCGCGACCCCGCGATGCTGGCCGGGCACCTGATTCCCATTACCGCGGAAAACGACGTCGCCATAATGTTCGGCCCCGAGGACAAGGGCCTCTCCAACGCGGACGTGCGCTTCTGCCACACCCTGGTCACCATTCCCACTCACGAGTTTTCCTCCCTCAACCTGGCCCAGGCGGTCATGGTCATGTGCTACGAACTGTACCGCGCCAGCACACCCGAGTCGCCCGCATTCATGCCCCGGCTGGCCACCCGCCAAGAACTGGACGGCATGTACGAGCAGCTTTCGGACGTTCTCACCCGCATAGGTTTCATCAACCACCAGAACCCGGAGCACTGGATGGACAACGTGCGCCGCTTCCTGTCCAGACTGCCCCTGACCGCTCGAGAGGTGAAAATCGTGCGGGGTGTCTGCCGGCAGATGGACTGGTACACGGAGCAAAGGTTCAGGAAGATGGAGCGAAGCGAGGACTGAACCCGGGATTCCCGCCGCACCCTGAAACGTATGCCTGAATCCGTGAGCGGTCTCAGGTGGTGCGGATGCAAGGAAGAGACCTGTCGGCTGTACTGAAGTACGCGGGCCGGGCTCTGACGCCGCAGACGCGCCGCATGAGGCCGCCCCGGAGGGCGAAAAGTCCTTTCACCACCGGGTGAAACGAAGAGCTGTTCAAGAACACGCGAAAGAGCCCGATTTGTGGAGTTCTTGTAAGTTTTTCAATATTTTCGTCACGGATTCAGGGTATGGTTTTCGCCCGGGTTCGGGCTTTTTCCCGCCCGGCGGGGATATCCTGTATTTAGTAGTTGAAATCTATAACAAATGTGCGTAATGTCCTTATAATGGGCCAGCCGTATGACGCAGGATGACCGACAGGGAATCCGGCACTCTCCCATGCGCATGTATCGCGCCTCCGCACCAGCCACAGGAGGACTGCCTTGCCCCAATACGACAACGACCTCATTGAACGCGCCAAAAACTCCGTTACCCGGGCCGTAAACGCTCGCGACGTGCGTGACATGCAGGCCTGCCTCGAGCAAGCGCACAAAGCCCTGGCCTACCTGTCAAACCTCGGAGACCTGGACGACGAGATCAAGGCGACCGCCTTTTCGGCGCTGGAACTGAAGTTCGAGGCCCAACTCGCACTGGAGCAGTTCGAGGACGCCCTCAACACGGCCAGTCACATGCAGGAATTCGCCGGCGGTTCCGGAGATTCCCGGCAGGCCGCGGCAAGTCTAAAAGCCATGAGCCGGGCCTGCTGGAGTCTCGGGGACACGTTTCGGGCCGTGGAATTCGCCCAAAAGCTGTACCGCGTCCATGAACGGCACAAGAGCAAGACCGGAATCGCGGAAGCATGCGACATGCTGGGCGCCTACTACCATGGGATGAAGGAGTATGACAAGGCACTGGGCCACTTCAACGAAAGCCTCGAAATAAAGAAGGATTCCGAGGATATGTACGGTCAGGCACAGGCCATGTCCCACATCGGGACCATCCTCAAGGACCAGGGGCGATACCAGTCGGCCACGGAAAGCCTGGAGGAAGCGCTGTCGCTGTACACGGCCCTGGGCAGCCTCTCCCGGGTGGCCAGGACCTGCATGGAAATCGGCGAGGCCCACCAGGCCAAGGGCCGGCACAAACGGGCCATGGAATTTTACAAGCAGGCGCTGGAAACCGCTGCTGAAACCAACGACAGGCAAACGCAGCTGACCTGCCACGTACTTTTGGGCGATGCCTGCGTGGAAAAAAGCAGGTACGAGGACGCCATTTCCCGTTACAAAAAGGCGTTGTCCATCGCGGAGGAAACCGGTGACCAGGAGTGTGCGGCCACCATATACGAGAAAGCCGGCCGCGTGTTCCTTTTGCGCAAGGAACACGACGCATCGCTCCGGCATTTCGAGCAGGCCCTGGAACTGGCTCGGCGCGCCTCCCGGCCTCTGCTTGCCATGGAAATCCAGGAATGCATGTCCGAGGCCCTGGAAGGCCAGGGCGACCAGCGGGGCGCCGTGGATGCGCTCAAAGGCGCTTTCGAGACCGCAAAGGCGCTGAAGGATCTGCCGAACATGGCCTACCATGCGTACAACGTGGGAAATGCCCTGTCGCGCAAGGGAGAGCCGGAATCCGGCGTGGAATGGCACAAACGCGCCTACCAGGTACTGGGCAGCGCCAGGAACCGGGGACAGATGGCCGCGTTCTGCGCCGCGATCGGCGAGAAGTTCCTGGACAAGGGCGACCCGGACAGCGCCATCGCCTTTTACAAGCGCGGCGTCAAACTGGATGCCATGGTGAAAAATCGCGCCGGTCTGGCAAACGGTTACGGCGGGATGGGCGCGGCCTACGCAGCCAGAGGTGAAAACGAGCAGGCCGTCAGGTTCTACAAACGAGCGGTGGAAATGCACGAGGAACTGGGGAACCACCAACGGCTCGCCCGGGATTGCAACGATCTGGCCAGGCTGTTGCAAAAAACGGAGAACTACCAGGAGGCCCTGGTCTGTTACGAAAAGGCCCTGGGCCTGGGCAAACACATAGAGAACCTGGACGAGGTGGCGCGCAGCCTGTGGAACCTCGGCATGCTGTATCTTTACTTCGGCGAGAAAAAGAAAAGCAGAAAAGCCATCGAACAGGCCGTCTCCGTGTGGCAGAATGTCGGAGAAGTGCCTGCCAAGGCGCGCAGATGGATCGATTCACATTGACCCCGGACACCCTCCGCGGGTCTGTCCATGGAATTCCCGCCTGTCTGACCTTCACGGGGTTGAATTTTCCCTCGCTCCATGCCAATAACCTGAATCCGTGAGCGGTCCCGGCCGGTGTCTATGCCGGGAAGAGGACGCGGAACGTACCGTGGACTGCTCGAAATCCTGGTCACGAATATGGGAATACCCGCTGGAGGTCCGGCCGACCCGGGCCCCTTTGCCAATCCGTCGGAACAGCCTCATTCCCGGAGCTTGTATGGATGCACTTAAAAGGGCCGTACTCAAGGCCGGCGCGTTTCTGATCGTGCTTTTCGCCGCGGACGCCGCCATGGGCTCCACCCTCGGCGTCATGGCCATGCCGTCCATCGGCGTCGTGGCGGGCCTGCTCGCCGGGCTTGCCATCTTCCTGTTCGGTATAGACACCATGGCCGACAACATGCGCAGGACAGCCGGCGCGAGCATGCGGGGCTTTTTGCGGACCATGACCCGCAACCGCTTTTCCGCCATGATCGGCGGCGCCGTCATCACCATCCTGATGCAGAGCAGCAGCGCGACCACGGTGCTTCTGGTCAGCTTCTCCCAGGCCCACCTGCTCACGGCCGCCCAAAGCGTGGGCGTCATCATCGGCTCGAACATCGGCACCACGTTCACGGCACAGCTCATCGCCTTCAAGATCACGGACTATGCCCTGCTCATCGTGGCCACGGGTTACCTGGCCAGCATCACCACCCACAGACAGGTTGTCCGGCAACTGGGAATGGCCCTGGTGGGACTGGGCTTCATCTTCTTCGGCATGTATCTCATGTCCGCGTCCATGGCTCCCCTGCGCGGCCAGCCATGGTTCCGGGAAATCATCGTCTCCTTCACCAATCCGGCCTACGGCGTGGCGGCCGGCGCGATACTCACGGCCGTCATCCAGAGCAGCGCCGCGTTCACCGGCATCGTGATCGCCCTGGCCCAGGAAGGGCTTCTCTCCCTGGATGCGGCCATTCCCCTGATTCTTGGCGCCAACATAGGCACCTGCGCCACCGCGGCCCTGGCATCCCTCACGGCGTCCCGGGAAGCCAAAAGGGTCGCGGCCGTCCACATCCTGTTCAACGTGGGCGGGGTCGTTATCTTCCTTTTCCTTCTGCCGCAGCTCTCCCTTCTGGTAAGGATCGCGTCGCCGTACGAGGGCGGCTTGGCAGAGGTCCTTCCCAGACAGGTGGCCAACGCGCACACCATATTCAACGTACTGGCATCCCTCATGTTCCTCCCCGCGGCGCCGTTCCTGGCGACCCTGGCGGAAAGGATCATCCCGGTCACCAAAGACGAATTCAAGGACATCGGCAAGCCCCGCTACCTGGATTGGGACCTCATGCACACCCCGGCCCTGGCCCTTGAGCGGGTGCGCCTGGAAATGATCTACATCGGCGAACTGGTGGAATCCATGATCGAGAACACCCGCGTGGGATTCTCCAAAAACGACCCGGCAATGGTCATGAAGGTGGTGCGGACGGACGACAAGGTGGACGCACTGATCGAACAGACCAATGCCTACCTTTCCGAGGCCCTTCGCAAGGATCTCTCCGAGGACCTTGTGAGCGAAGCCTACATGCTTCTAAACACCCTGTCCGAGCTGGACCACATCGCCGACCTCCTTGAAACCAACATGAGCCGGCTGGTCAACCGCAAGATCGAGGACAACATCTGGCTGAGCGACGAGGGGATGGAGGAAATCAAGTCCTTTTTCGACGCTCTTCTGGAGGCCTTCCAGGCCGTGGTCAAATTCATCGCCCATCCCGACCACACCGTGCTGCCCGAACTGCAGGAGACCAGCCGGGAACTGTACAGGATCGACAGCCATTCCAGAAAGGTCCATTTCGACCGCCTCAAGGCCGGCGTGGAGGAATCCGTGGCCAGCCACCAGTTGCACATGGACATCCTGGATCAACTCGGCATCGTCCATAACTATATCGACGCCATGATCAAGCACGAGCGCCGTCTGTTGCGCAACGACCCGGCGGGCCTTGGCATGACGGCGTAGCAGCCCACCGGATCCCCGAGCATCGGCCGAACCCGGCTCCCTCCGGTACTTCCCGGGCAAAAGGCATTCCGGACAGAACCGCTCCAAAACCGGATCAACCGCCTCCCACCCGACGGGCGCCTTCCCGCAGCATCTCCAGCAAAACCTCCTTGTCAAACGGTTTGGACACGTATTGGTCCGCCCCCGCTTCCAGCGCCTCGCCACGGGTGTTTCCGGACTGGGACCCTGAAAGCAGGATGACGTAGCAGGCAGGTCCGTTCTCCCGTTCCCGCAGGCGCTTCACTACGTCGACCCCATACAGCCCCGGCATGTTGTAATCCAGCAGTGCAATACCCGGAGGGTCCTCGCCCGTGAGAACCTCCATGGCCTCGTTCCCGTCCTTCACCTCCACCGGCTCGAACCCGCCCTTGCGCAGCACCATTGACAAAACAAGCCGCGACGTCCTGTCGTCGTCCGCAACCAAAACCCTCATGTGTGCCTCCCTCGCCCTGCCGCGTTCCCTTCCCCCTGCCGAATCCCTGAATCCGTGAGCGGTCTCAGGTGGTGCGGATGCAAGGAAGAGACCTGTCGGC
>JBKHBM010000117.1:0-14332 GCA_046542385.1 Desulfatibacillaceae bacterium
AGGTGTACGGAATAAGCCGTGCCGTCTGGAATTACCGGCCAAAGGCCGGTCACACGCAAAGCGCCCGTGCAGGTGTGGGGTGTTGCGGAAAAGTGATCTGGCAAAATCATTCGTCACCCCGGCGAAAGCCGGGGCCCAGGTGTACGGAATAAGCCGTGCCGTCTGGAATTACCGGCCAAAGGCCGGTCACACAAAAAGTTTTTGGTCCACCTTTTTTCAAAAAGGTGGTCGCCCGAAGCGCGAAAGTCTTTCGCCTTTGCTCTTGCCTGTACGCCTTTTGGCATGTTGCCCTTGAATGGAGCCTGAACAAACACCAGCAGGGAAAACCCCATGAGTGAAAAAGACCTTCTGCTTTGCATAGACAACGGCACCCAAAGCCTTCGCGCCCTGGTATTCGACCTCGAGGGCAATCTCGTTGCCAAGCGCAGGGCGGTTTTCGAGCCTTACTTCTCCCGCCAGCCCGGTTGGGCGGAGCAGGATCCGGAGGTGTACTGGAACGCATGCAGGGAGGCGTGCAATGGTTTGTGGGAGGAGGAAAGAGTGGACAAGGGCCGCCTCGCCGGCCTGTCCGTCACCACCCAGCGCGGCACGGTAGTCTGCATGGGCAGGGACGGAAAGCCCCTGCGCCCCGCCATCCTGTGGCTGGACCAGCGCAGGGATTACGGCCAGCGGCCCCTTGGCGGCGCCTGGGGCGCTCTGTTCAGGCTCGCCGGCGTCTCGGAAACCGTGTTGTTCTTCCAGCAGGAAGCCGAGGCCAACTGGCTGGCAAGCCACGAGAAGGACACTTGGCGTAACACTCACAAATACCTTCTCCTCTCGGGGTACCTGTCCTACCGGCTCACCGGCGAGTATGTGGACTCCACGGCCTGCCAGGTGGCCTTCATCCCGTTCGACTACAAAAAGTCCACGTGGGCCCCTTCCTGGGACTGGAAATGGAAGGTTCTCCCGGTCACCCCGGAAATGCTGCCCGAGCTCAAACAGCCAGGCGAGCAACTGGGCGCGGTAACCCCCGAAGCGGCCCGGCAGACCGGAATCCCCGAAGGCCTGCCCGTGATCGCGGCGGCCGCCGACAAGGCGTGCGAAGTCATAGGCTCCGGTGGTTCCCATCCCTCCATCGGCTGCCTGTCCTATGGCACCACGGCTACCGTGAACATCCTGCATGACAGGTTCATATCGCCGGTCGCCTTCCTCCCGCCATACCCCGCTCCAATGCCGGACAAGTACTGCGTGGAAGTACAGATATTCCGCGGCTACTGGATGGTGTCCTGGTTCAAGGAGGAGTTCGCCTATCAGGAGCGCATGGAAGCCATGGACAAGGGCATGGAACCCGAGGTCCTGTTCGAAAAGCTGGTGGGCGAGACCCCGCCCGGCGCCATGGGCCTCATGCTGCAACCCTACTGGACGCCGGGGATCCGCCATCCCGGTCCCGAGGGCAAGGGCGCCATCATCGGCTTCGGCGACGTGCACCACCGGGGCCACGTGTACCGCGCCATCCTGGAGGGTCTGGCCTACGCATTGAGGGAGGGCAAGGAGCGAATCGAGGCGAAATCCAGGGTCCCCATTACCACCCTGGCGGTGTCGGGCGGCGGTTCCCAGAGCGACAACGCCATGCGGATCACGGCCGACGTGTTCGGTCTGCCCGCCGCGCGTCCGCATCTGTATGAGACCTCCGGGCTGGGAGCGGCCGTGGACTGCGCCGTGGGCCTCGGCCTGCACGACGGCTTCGACTCGGCGCTGGCCGCCATGACCCGTGCGGGCGACGTATTCGAGCCGGACATGGCCAACCACCGGTTGTACGACGAGCTGTACAACGAGGTCTACATGAAGATGTACAAGAATCTCAAGCCGTTGTACAAGAAGATCCGGGAGATCACCGGCTACCCCAGGTAGGGGACAACGTCCCCCAACCCGTTTGTCTTGAACTCCCGCCGGATACGTACTCCCTCCCCGCGCCCCGAAAAAGGCGGCGCAGGGACACGGTTCATCAGGTTGCCCGCCGTGACAACCTGGTCTCCCTGCCCAGGAAATCCGCGACCAGCCGGGCCACGAAACCGTGGGCATAGGCGTTCCAGTGGCCGTCGCAGTCGAAGTTGAAGGGCCTGCCGCGATCGGCGTATTCCCTGGCAAAGGGTTCATGCAGGTCCAGGAGGGGGATCCCGGCGCGGGCGGTTTCCCCGGCCATGATCCGGTTGAGGACCAGCGGGCCTGCTTCGCGGCTCCGCGCCTCGTTACCGTGGTAGATGGAGGTGCGATCCGCGTCCATGACCACCAGCAGCCGGCTGCCCATGTTCCGGCACGCCCGGTCCAGTTCCGCCAGGGTGTGCCGTACGCACTGGCGGTGCAGGGGAACGTCGGAAAGGATGCCGGCCGCCTCGATGTTCGCCGCGTACCGGCCCGCGCCCCGCCACGCAAGGGCCTCGCCAGGCCCGAGTAACTTACGCGCCATTTCCTGGAAATCCACCTGCCAGCGCCGGGCCAGGTATCTCCACGTGGCCGAATGTCGCACGAACTCCCAGGCTGACGACCGCAACGCCGCGGGTTGCCGTTCCACCAACCCCCCGTCCTCGTACCGGTACGTGAGGAAGCTGTCCCACACGGCACCCGGACGCGGTCGCCAGGACTCCCTGAAGTCGTTGTGGATCATCAGCACGACCACGACGTCCGGCGCGTACTTCGACAACTCGTTTCGCGCCACCTGCACGTACTGGGACATGGGCGCGCCGCCCACGCCGAACCGGTACACGGACACAGGCCGGTCCCACGGCATGTCCTCGACGCCCTCGGCAAAGCTCTTTCCGTAATCCACCTGCAGGGCCTCGACAAAGGAATCCCCGACCACCGCTATCCGGAACTCCCCGGGCCGTTTGGCGGCATGGTACTCCCGGTGCCGGGAGTTCCAGCCCTGTGCGTTGGTGGCATACCGCGCGGCGATCTCGTTGCGAACCCGGTACACGCCGATGGCCCCGGCCTCGCGGCGCACCACGCCGTCCACGGACGTGTAGGCGGGAATGTCGGATGCGGGAAACAGAAAACGAAACGCCACGGCTTCCAGGAAAACCAGGAAAAGGCACAGGCTGCCGGCCATGAGGAGGGCGTTGGCGACCGGGCCGCCCCTGCCTTTGTAATTCACACTTGCGAATGACATGCATGATTCCTTTTACTGCTCATGGTACCAGTATTCCCATACCACTTTTATGGGCCGGTGCCAACGGGCAAGCCCCGGGTTCCGCCGGCCGGCCCATTTTCGCACGCCGTCCGGACGCACCAGCCGGCGGCCGCTTCGTCACCATGGTTCTTGACGGCCGGTGCGGTACGGGTTAGTGTGTGCGTGCATTCATCAACAAGACCGTTCGCGCCGGAAACGGTTGTACACGCCCCCGCCAGGCCCGGACGCGAGACCCCACATCCCCCCGACTGAGACGGACAAAGGCCATGGAAACGGAACAGACCCTGGGCCCCCTGCTGGAACGGATTCGCACGGAAGGCGTGGAGCAGGCCAAGTCAAAGGCGGACGCCATCCTTGAGGACGCCGGAAAACGCGCCGACGCCATCGTGAAGGAAGCGGAGGAAAAGGCCGACAGAGTGCTGGAGGAATCCAGGCGCGCCATCGAACAGGAGCGGCAGGCGCACAGGACGGCCATGTCCAACGCGGCCCGGGACATGGTGCTGGGCGTGCGCGAGTCCATCGTGCACATCGCCGCAAAGGTGGTCTCCGACACCACGGGCGAGGCATTGACCCCCGAGGTGGTGGCCGATCTCGTTCGGCGCATGGCCGACGCGTGGACCGTGTGCGACGAGGACGCGAAACTGGCCGCCCTGGTTCCGGAAAAGGACCTGGACAGGATCGAGTCCGCGCTGCTTGCCTCGGTGGGGGAAACATTCCGCCAGGGAGTGGAGTTGGTTCCCACCCGGGCCGTCCGAACCGGTTTTCGCATAGGCAAAAAGGGCGACGACATGGTGTACGACGTGAGCGAGGAGGGGGTTACCAGAATACTCACCGCTTACCTCAGTCCACGGGTCGCCGAGTTCCTGCAAACGGACCAGGACACGGACAAGGGCTGACATGGCCGGCAAGACGTACCTTCTAAGCAGCCTGCCCCACCTCGCGTTCCCAGGACGGCCTCCCATGACCCACGAGGCGTTTCTGAACCAGTGCCGCGGCTGGCTCGCCGCCAGGGAGATGGAGGTGCTGGAGCGGGCGCTGCTGGACGTGTCCAGGGTCGCGCCTGAAGGACCCGGCTGTCGCGCGCTTACCCTGTGGCTGGCCTATGAAAACACGGTGCGAAACACTCTGGCGCGGCTGCGCGCCAAGCGGCTGGACAAGCCCCCGGACCCGTGGCTGCGGCGCGGCCTCGGGGTCGACGCCCATGCCGGGGAACACGCCAGGGCGGCCATGGATGCGGACAATCCCCTGGACGTGGAAATCCGGCTGTTGAACGCGCGCTGGCGATTCCTGGACCAGGTGTGCGGCGGCGCCGTTTTCAGCCTGTGCGCCGTGGTGGTGTATTCCCTCAAGTTGCAGATATTGAACCGGTACCGGCAATTCGACGAAAAGCAGGGCGAAGACGCCCTGGAGCGGGTGTACGAACGGATATTCGATGGAAGCGAACGCAAACGGGACGATAACGGGGATCAACGGTAACATCGTGTCCGTGGCCTTCGAGGAGGCCGTGCGGCAGAACGAGGTTGCCTACGTGGTGGCCGGCGACAAGAGGCTCAAGTCCGAGGTGATCCGGATCGAGGGCAACACGGCCACGTTGCAGGTGTACGAGGAGACCCGTGGGCTGACCGTGGGCCAGATCGTGGAGTTTTCCGGCGACCTGCTCACCGTGGAAGTGGGCCCGGGCCTGCTGGGCCAGGTATTCGACGGTCTGCAGAACCCGCTGCACGGCCTGGCGAAGGACCACGGCTTCTTCCTGCCCGCCGGGGTCAATCTGCCCGCCCTGCCCCGGGACGCCGAGTGGGACTTCACCCCCAGGGTGGACACGGGCGCGGAGGTGCGCGCCGGGGACGTCCTGGGCCACGTGCCTGAGGGCATCTTCGAGCATCACGTCATGGCCCCGTTCGACCTCGCCGGAACATGGACCGTCCGGGAAATCGCTCCCCGGGGCAACCTGGCCTCGTCGGACAAGGCGGCCACCCTGGCCGGACCGGACAACGAAACACGCGAGGTCGGTCTCGTCCAGACATGGCCGGTGCGCATGGCGCTTTCCGCGTACGCCCGGCGCATGCTGCCGGAAAAGCCGCTCATCACGGGAGTGCGCATCATCGACACCATGTTCCCGGTGGCCCGCGGCGGCACCTATTGCACCCCGGGCCCGTTCGGCGCGGGCAAGACGGTGCTGCAGCAGATCACGGCGCGGCATGCCCTGGTGGACGTGGTGATCATGGCGGCCTGCGGCGAACGCGCGGGAGAGGTGGTGGAGACATTGCGCGAGTTTCCCAAACTGGAGGATCCGCGCACGGGCCGCTCCCTCATGGAGCGCACCATCATCGTGGCCAACACCAGTTCCATGCCCGTGGCGGCCAGGGAATCCTCGGTCTACACCGCCGTCACCATGGGCGAATACTACAGGCAGATGGGCCTGGACGTCCTGCTGCTGGCCGACTCCACGTCCCGTTGGGCCCAGGCCATGCGCGAAATCTCCGGACGCCTGGAGGAAATCCCGGGCGAGGAGGCCTTTCCCGCCTACCTGGAATCGCGGATAGCAGGCTTTTACGAACGCGCCGGCCTCGTGGAGCTGAACGGCGGCGGAACAGGCTCCCTCACCATCGGCGGCACGGTGTCCCCTGCCGGGGGCACATTCGAGGAACCCGTCACCCAGGCGACCCTGAAAGTGGTGGGCTCCTTTCACGGCCTGTCCCGGGACCGGGCCAACGCCCGGCGTTTCCCCTCCATCGACCCCCATGAAAGCTGGAGCACCTACCCCGGCGTCATAGACCCGGACAAGCGGAACCGCGCCGCCACCGTGCTGGCCGAGGGCAGGGAAACCGAGCAGATGATGAAGGTGATCGGCGAGGAGGGTACGTCCCTTGCCGATTACGTGGTGTACCTGAAAAGCGAATTCCTGGACGCCGCATATCTCCAGCAGAACGCCTTCGACGAGGTGGACGCGGCCACCGACCGGGAACGGCAGGTGCACGTGTTCGACCTCGTGGACCGAATCCTGGACACGGAATTCGACTTCGAAAAACGGGAGGACGCACTGAAATTCTTCCAGCGCCTGCGCCACGCGTTTGTCAACTGGAACTACAAACCATGGGACTCGGACGGGTTCAAACAGGCGGAACAGGAAATCCGGGACATGGTGGACGAGGCCGGAAAAGACGATGAAACGAGTCGTTAACCGCATACGGAACATCGTGCAGAACGTGGTCACCGTGTACGCCCGGGGAGTGTCCAACGAGGAACTGGCCGAGGTGCGCACGGCCTACGGCAAGAGCCTTGCCCAGGTCATACGTTTGGAAGGGGACGCCGTGTACCTCCAGGTATTCGCCGGAGGCCGGGGCGTCTCCACCGGCGACGAGGTGCGTTTTCTGGGGCATCCCATGCAGGTGGCCTTCACCGACGACCTGCTGGGCCGCGTGTTCGACGGCTCCGGTTATCCCCGGGACAACGGCCCCGCCCTCACGGAGAACATGGTGGAGATCGCCGGACCTAGCGTAAACCCGGTGCGCCGCACCATCCCGCGCAACATGATCCGTACCGGCATTCCCATGATCGACGTGTTCAACTCCCTGGTGGAGTCCCAGAAACTGCCCATCTTCTCCTCGGCCGGGGAACCGTACAACGAACTCATGGCCCGTATCGCCCTGCAGGCCGAGGTGGACGTGATCGTCCTGGGCGGCATCGGCCTCAAGTACGACGAGTACCTGTTCTTCCGTAACCGACTGGAGGACAGCGGCGCCCTGGGCCGTTCCGTGTTCTTCGTGCATACGGCCGCGGACCCGGTGGTGGAAAGCCTGATGGTGGCGGACCTGTGTCTCGCCGTGGCCGAGCAGTACGCGCTGGGCGGCAAACGCGTGCTCGTGCTGCTCACGGACATGACCAACTTCGCCAATGCCTTGAAGGAAATCGCCGTGACCATGGAGCAGGTCCCATCCAACCGGGGCTATCCCGGCGACCTGTACAGCCAGCTTGCCAGGCGGTACGAAAAGGCCGTGGATTTCGAGGGCGCGGGCTCCATCACCATTTTGTCCACCACCACAATGCCCGGCGACGACGTGACCCACCCGGTTCCGGACAATACCGGGTACATCACCGAAGGCCAGTTCTACCTCAAGGACGGCAGGATCAGCCCGTTCGGCTCCCTGTCCCGGCTCAAGCAGCAGGTGAACAAGGACACCCGGGAGGACCATCGGACATTGATGGACAACATGATCCAGCTGTTCGCCGCGGCCCGGGAGACCGGGGAGAAACGTTCCATGGGGTTCGCGTTGAACGCCTGGGACGAGAAGCTGCTGGCCTACGGCGACCTGTTCGAGGAGCGGATGATGGACCTTTCCGTGAACATCCCCCTGGAACAGGCCCTGGACCAGGGTTGGGAAATCCTGGCCGAATGCTTCTCCCCCCGGGAAATCGGCATCCGCGACGAGTTGATAGAAAAATTCTGGCCCGGGAAGTGATTCCCGGGCGGTCAAACCGATGAGGTTGGCACTTGGCCAAGATCAAGCTGACCATACAGGAGCTCAAGCAGCAGAAGGAGGCGCTGGGCCGGTACGAGCGATTCCTGCCCACCCTGCAACTCAAGAAGATGCAGTTGCAGATGGAGGCGTTCCGGGCACGGAGCGATCTCGAGGAGACGGCGACCAGCGAGAAGAATCTGTTCGAGGAAATCGGCCGGTGGGCCGCGGTTTTCGGGGAGGACGCGGGTATCGGGGACCTGTTGTCCGTGGACAAGGTCGTGGTGCGGTGGTCCAACGTGGCCGGTGTGGAGATACCCCGGTTCGTTGACGTACGCTTCCGGGAACAGGAGTACGACCTGTACGCCAGGCCGCCGTGGGTGGACGAGGCGGTGAAAAAGATCAAGGAGCTGGCCCGGATCGCGGAAAAGGCCAGGGTGCAGCGCAGGCAGCTTGAACTGCTGGAAAAGGAACTGCGCACCACTGTGCAGCGGGTCAACCTGTTCGAGAAGATCATGATTCCCCGCACCAGGGACAACATCAAGAGGATCCAGGTCTACCTGGCCGACCAGCAGGCGGCGGCGGTGGTTCGCGGCAAAATCGCCAAGGCCAAGGCCGAGAGGAAACGCTCCTCCCCGGCCCGGGCCTCGTGAGCAGGTGAAAGGTGGAGAATCCAGGCCGAACGGACGAAGCCGGGGCAGACGAGATACCGTTGACAACTTACTGGGCGTGCGTGCTGGCAGCGCTGGCCGCGGTGCTGATCTTCATGGACGGCTGGATCCTGGGGCCGGAAGCCCAGCAGTTCGTGTTGAACCACCTGGAGGACAGGCCCGTCGCGGAAATCGTCCTGGACCCCGCCACGAACGACCACGGCCTGTACCAGGGACGCGAGCTGAGCTACCTCTTCGACCACCTGGACGTCCGGGCCATCGAGGCGGCGGCTGCCGCGAATCACGCCCATTTTTACAGCCTGGTCCATCTTGCCTGCCTCGTGCTGATCGCCTGGGCCAACCGCTTCTTCCTGCTCCGGTACGTGCCGGGATTGCCCGGCCGGGCCAATCTCCTTTTCATGCTCCTGTTCGTCTCCAGCGTCCCCGTGGCCTTCAACGCCACGTTCTACCGGTCCTCCAAGATCCTGGTGGCCCTGTCGGTGATGCTGGTGCTGTGTCTGGCCGCGCGGGCGATGGCCAGGGAGGACGTCCGGCAACGAACGAACTTCCTTGTGTTTCTGGCGGCGACGCTGCCCCTGCCCCTTTTGGACAGGCAGGGCGTCTTCCTTCTCCTGCTGTTTCTGGCGCTGCTGGCCGGCAGGCGGATTCTCGGAGGCAGGTACCGGCCCTGGCATTTCGGATTCCTTGCCGCTTCCTCCGCCAGCCTTGCCTTGGGCGCGCTCTACAACCATGTCGCGGGCCCGTGGCTGATCCACGCGGTACACGGGTACTGGCCCGACTTCACGTTCCAGGCGCTGCCTTGGCATGTGTGGTTTGCCGATTGGTCCGCGTTCCTGGCCAGGGGAACCGTCGCCTTTTTCGACGGCATTTCCGCGTTGTTCGGCAACCCGGGGACCTGGTTCGGCATACTGGCCTGGCTCGCGGGGCTGGGGGCCGTGATCCGGTACTTCGGCCGGCGGCGGGATTCCTCCATGGCTCCGTGGCCCTGGCTGTACGTGGGTGCGTCCGCGGCTTTCGTGGTTGCCGACTCGGTCATGTTCCTTCGTCTGCGGGAGTTCATGTCCGACGAATGGATGGAAACGCGCTATTACTGGCTTCCATTCCTGGTGTGCGTCCTGGTGGCGGGCCAGGCGCTTGCCGCTCCACTGCTGGGCAGGAGCCGGCGGGGACGGGTTGTCGGGGCCGTACTCCTTGCCTTTCTGCTGGTAGGCAACGCCCTTGCCCTGCACCGTTACAAGACAGGCATGCTGGAGGACTCCGGCGTAGGGCGGTTTCACGAGGTCACCCGGGCGCTTGCCCGCTGCGCTTCCGAATCCGCCCCCGGCGTTTTCACCTACGACCTGGCCATTGATCCTGATTATGTCGGCGACGACCCATTCCTGTCCTGGCTCAATCCCCGGCCATCCATGGTGTGTTCGGCCCTGCGGCCGCCCTCCGCCCCGTCCCTGGCTCCCGCTGTCCGGAAATTTCGGAGGGACATGGCCCGCTCGTGCCCGGACTTTCGCACCGCCGGGGCGTTTTTCTGGAAGGAAGGCGACGGAGCGCCCGGGTTCCTGAGGGGCGCGGACATGGCCCGCATACGATTTTTCGCGGCGGCCGTGGAGGAGCATGGAGGCCGATACCAGGGAGAAGAGGATCCCGCGTTCGTCGACATGGCGCCTCGAGTGGCCCGGCTTTACAACCTGTTCCGTGAACTGGCCGTAAACGCCGGCCCTGGCGAAGTGGCGGGTCTGTACATGGTGAACCGACCGCCGAGGGACCGGGACCGGCCCGTCCTGGTGGTGGCCATGGGTTCTACCGATGCCATCGATGCCTTTGTCGCCGCCCTCCCGGAAAGCGCCGGGGAGCGCGCGGTCGTGCAAAAGCCCCGGGAGCCGACCCGGCACCCCCTGGCACAGGCAACCCTGGGCGCCACCGGCTTTCTTGCCTCCGAGGGCTTCTGCCTCGAACCGGACATGTATGAGAGGCTGTTCGCCCTGGGTATCGAGCTGTACCGCGCGGACCTGGTCTCCGAGGCTGCCGAGGCCCTTTCCGCGACCCTGGCATTCTCCGAAAGCGTGTCCGCGGCCCACGCCATGCTGGGCGGCATGTACATGGAACTGGGAGACCATGCCCGGGCTGCCCGTCATTTCGAGCGCGCCATGGAGCTTTCGCCGGAAGACGTCCGCCCGAAAAACAACCTTGCCTGGCTTTTGGCAACCACCCCCGCCCCGGAGGTGGCCGCCCCGGTCCGGGCGGTCCGGCTGGCCACGGAAGCCCTTGCGGACGCGGAGGCCAAGGTGGACACGTTGGACACGTTGGCCGCCGCTTACGCGAGGCAGGGCGATTACGCCAGGGCCGAACAATTGGCGGAACACGCCGCCGCACTGGCCCGGGAAGCGGGAAACAACCGCCTGGCCGCGGAAATAGGCGAACGCCTGGCAGCGTACCGCGACGGCCGGCCCTGGCTGGAACACGGAGCAGCCGAATGAAGTCCCGCGCAGGCCGGTATCCCGGAAAAACGGGCAAACACCCCCGAATATATGGTAATATCGAGCCATGATCGTTCCCATGAAAAAAATCTGGGTGGTTGCGCTGTCCTCCAGCCAGGACGAAACCCTCGAAGCCCTGGCGGACGCGGGCGTACTCCACGTCGAGCACGTCCGGGAACCCGTCAGCGGCGACACGGAAAGCTCACGCGCCCGGATCGACAGCTATGAAAAGGCGCTGGCCGGACTGAAAGCGGCGGGCCGGAAAAAGCACCAAGGAGAACGCGCGGACGCGGACGGCCACGCCACCGCCTCGGACGTTCACGAGGTGCTGGACAGGATCGCCCAAAGCGAGGCACGCATCGAGCACCTGGATAACCAGGTGGTTTTGCTGGACCCCCTGGGTGATTTCGACCCCCTGGACTTTTCCCGCCTGAAAAGCGCGGGGTTGTTCGCCAAACTGTACGCGGCGGACGCAGGGGAACTGGAGAAGACGGACATCGAGACCGATCATTTCGTGGTGGGAAGCAGCGGTCCCACCCGATTCCTGCTGGTGGTTTCCGAACAGGACGTGGACCTTCCATTTGACGAGGTCCCCCTGCCTGACCTGGGCCTGGAGGAAACACGGAAGGTAATGGCCGAGGAGCAAGAGCGCCTGGCCTCCCTTCGGGACGAACTCCGGGATCTGGCGAAATTCATCCCGGCGATCCGACAGGCGCTGGCCCGGGAGCGAAACCGGCTTGCCTTTGCCGAGGCCGCCGCGGGCATGACCCGGTCCGGCGGAATCGTGGCCCTTACCGGCTACTGTCCGGAGCGGGACATATCCCGTCTCAAACAGGCGGCCGAAGACCTGGGATTCGGCATGGCGACCATGAACCCGCCGGAGCCGGCCCAGGCTCCCACCCACCTGGAGAACCCGGCCTGGGTGCGCATGATCCACCCCGTGTTCAACTACATGGGCACCCTCCCGGGTTACGAGGAGCGGGACGTGAGCTTCTGGTTCCTGGCCGCCCTGGCCCTGTTCTTCGCCATGCTGGTGGGCGACGGCGGATACGGCCTGCTCTTCCTTGCCGGCACCGTGGCCGCCCGAATCATCTGGCGAAAGGCGCGACCCGAGCCGTTTGGCCTGCTCACGGTGTTCTCCCTGGCCACCATCGCCTGGGGAGCGGCGTCGGGCACATGGTTCGGGGTGAAAGCGGTGGCTGGCTGGCCCTGGTTCCGGGACGTGGTGGTCCCGCAACTGAGCAGTTGGGAGGACAACCAGGATTTCCTGATCGCCCTTTGCTTTGTCATCGGCCTTGTCCACCTTTTGGTCGCCCACCTGCTCCATGCCGTCCGGGTGGCGCCGTCGCCAAAGGTGTTGTCGGACCTGGGATGGATGGCCACACTGGTGGTGCTGTACCTTGCCGCGGGTTTTTTCGTCCTGGGCAAACCCATGCCCGGATGGTCCCTGTACGTTCTGGCGGTCGGCGCGTTTTTCGCCGGGGCGTTCGACGGGTTCGAGCGGCCCCGGCTGCGCAGCATGGGCGCCGGACTGGCCAACCTGCCCCTGGGTCTCATCGGGGCGTTCTCGGACCTGGTGTCCTACCTGCGGCTGTTCGCCGTGGGATACGCCACCCTGGTCATTGCCGTGAGCTTCAATGAAATGGCCGCCGGATTGTACGGAGGCGGCCTGGCCACGGGAATCGCGGCGACCCTGGTGCTGCTGCTCGGGCACGCCATGAACATGGCCATGGCCGCCATGGGCGTACTGGTGCACGGCATCCGGCTCAACCTGCTGGAGTTCTCCACCCACGTGGGGCTCACGTGGTCGGGCAGACCCTACCAGCCGTTCGGCAACACGGAGGCCATGGACAGGGAGGCGACATGACTTTGCCCTCCGAAAACAAAAAAGGCCCTGGCACGGACAAACCCCGGCGAAGGCGGGTCCTGGTCCTGCTGTTGATACTTCTCGTGTTGTCCTATGTGGGCGGCCTGGTCTACGTGCATTTTCTTCAGGAAAAACTGGCGTACCACCCGACAAGAGGGGCTGGAGCCACCCCCCAGGCCGCGGGACTGGACTACGAGGACGTGTGGCTGGTCACGGCGGACGGCGTCCGGGTGCATTCCTGGTATGTCCCCAAAACGCGGCCCCGGGGTTACGTCATCTTTAGCCATGGTAACGCCGGCAACCTCTCGGACCGGCTGGCGCAGATCAGCATATTGAACGAGCTGGGCTTCGCCAGCCTGTTTCTGGATTATCGGGGTTTCGGCCGAAGCGGGGGCCGACCCACCGAACAGGGCACGTACCTGGACGTGGCCGCCGCGTGGGGCTGGCTGGTGAACAAACATGGGGTCAGGCCGGAGCAGGTGGTCCTGTGGGGCCGATCCCTGGGCGGCGCCGTGGCGGCGCACCAGGCCGTGAAAACCACCCCCGGCGCGCTGGTGCTGGAATCCACGTTCACGGACATCCTGGCCGTGGGCCAGCGGCGCTTTCCCTTCTTCCCGCTGCGCCTCGTGGCGAACCGGCTGGATTACGACACCGAGGACATCCTGCCCGAAGTGCGGTGCCCGGTGCTGGTGGTGCACAGCCCGGACGACGGTGTGGTGCCGTATGAACACGGACAAAGACTGTTCGAGATCGCTGCGGAACCCAAACGGTTTCTGAAAATCTCCGGCAGCCACAACCGGGGGTTCCTGGATTCCGTCGGCGAATACAAGGCCGGATTGGACGCGTTCTTCCGGTCCATCGGATGGCAAGCGGCGATACCGCGGAAAAAGCCCGGAATCGGCGGCCCTTCGGCCGGATTACCGGGTTCCGATTCCGGAACCGTGACGCCCAGACAGGTGCAACCCATGCGGGAGGAGCAGCGATGACCGTTTCCCGCAACCAGGTGTTTGCCGCGACGGCCTTTGTCCTGGCCTCGGTACTGGCCATTGCCGGATGCGCATCCGACAGACCCGCGCCTCCCCGACCCGGCGGGCCGGGGGCCACCGACGTCGAGCAGCGGCTTCGCGCGGAAATCGCCAATTGGCGCGGGACACCCCATTTACTGGGCGGCGCCACGAAGCAGGGGGCGGACTGCTCGGGATTTGTCCAGGCCGTGTACAAAAACGCCCTGGGAGTGCGCCTGCCCCGCACCACGGCCACCCAGGCCCGCCACGGCGTGTTCATCAACGTTTCGGACCTGGCGCCCGGGGACCTCGTGTTCTTCCGCCCCGACGACAAGGGCCGCCACGTGGGCATCTACTTTTCCGACGGCGAATTCGCCCACGTCTCAAAGAGCCGGGGCGTCATGATCTCACGCCTGGACGATCCCTACTGGCGAAAGTGCTACTGGCAGGCCCGCAGGGTCCTCCAGCACCGTCAAGCCGTCGCCCCCCCCCGCGCCGGTCCATGACTCCCCGGGCGCCACCTTCCACGAACAGCACGGAGCCGGCATCCTTCCGAATCCGGGACCGAACCGCCGGAAGGACGACGAACAGCGAATTGGCGCAAGACCTTCGACTCACTCTGTGGGTGAAGGGATTCCCACCCTTACCAGCCCGTTGAAAAACTCGAGATTTGCAGCCTGTTCAAAAACGATGAGA
>JBKHBM010000118.1:0-14268 GCA_046542385.1 Desulfatibacillaceae bacterium
CTTGCATCTCATCGTTTTTGAACAGGCTGTAAATCCCTGGTTTTTCAACGGGCTGGTATGACCGGACGCGCCGGACGCTGGCCCGGTCAGGGCATGCGGCGCACCAGCTTGGCCACGGCGGCGTTGACCGCCATTTCCGCGGCGTCGCCATAGCTTGGCGCAACCCCGGCCGACGTACCCAGGGCTTCCTTCTCGCTGGTGGAGATGTCCACCAGAAAGATCTGGACTCCGACCTTCACGTCATGCCCCTGGCTTCTGGAGAAGCCCCGCACGGTTTCCCCACCTTCGGCATAATCATAGACCTCGCCGTAAATCACCTTTCGGGCCCCCAGCAGCCTGCCGTATTCCACGGCCTGGTCCTGGGAAACGAACCCCGAGGCCCCCATCCACTGGCGCTCCATCACGTCCTTCATCACTTCGGGATTGGTTTCCACGAACCTGAAGCGACCGCTGTCGAACAGGGCTTCCAGCACCAGGTTGTGGATGCCCATTCCCACGGACTTTTCCAGGAGATGGGAATAGCGCTCCGCCGCCCTTGCGGAGAGGCCCAGGGGCAGCACGGCGACCACGGTCTTCTCTCCGGTGTGGACGGGCGGACTTACAACGGGACCGGCGTCCCGCCGTTCCCTCTCGGCCGTGGTGGATGCACAGGATGCAAGCAGCATCACGGTCATTACCAATACCATGACAAGGCGAAATCCGGCGTTCATGTCTATTCGATTCTTTCCATGAGTTGTTTTACGGCGTCTTCCACCGCCTTCCTGGCGGCCACGCCCACCGTGGTGTCGTCGAACACGATCCTGTCGTCCCGCACGCGGAAAAAGGCCCCTGCCTGGCGGGTGACCGCACTGCCGCTTCCCTCCGCCTCGACAGGCCCCTTGCCCCGCTCTTCCAGGGTAAGCCGCACAATTACCCGAATCCGTACTCTGGAACGGGACAGAGGACCGGCGAAGGAGCGGCTCCGGGATTTCTTGAAACCGCCAACCACGCCGTGGACCAGGGCATCGGCTCCCAGTTCCCGGGCCCTGGCCAGATGGACCTCGCGCTCCGCAGCGTCCGCCGGCCTCCACGACGCGTCCACCAGGGTCCGCATTCGCCGGGCAATCTCCGGATCCGTCTCCAGCGGCGCGTATTTCCCCGTGTCGTACAATGACTGTTCGATGAGTCCCGCCATGCCATGGGCGATCAGCAAATCAGCCCACTGGTCCTCGCCGGTTTCATCCGTGATGCAGGTGACGACAAGCGTTTTCAGGGGTTTCGCGGCAGGCGCCGGGGCCGCGGAACAAAGCAGCGCCGCGGCCAGCAGCATGGCGACCGGCAGATACAGCCGTGGCTGGACAATGAAAAGGGGATGGTTCATATGCCGATATCCGGTATCCTCGGTGTCAGGATTGTAGTCAACGCAGCCTTGCGACAGTGGCCTGTTTCACAATCGTAGCATAAACCGGGGGCGGTGACCAAAGATTTTTACCGGTCGCCATGTGGGATTCTGGAGCGAATCCGACACCGGGGCCAGGGGACGGCCAGGGTCCGGGACGCCCCGTATCCGGCAGCTGCGTGAAGGAACCCCGGCGGCTGTCAGGCGCGTTGCCCGACCGTCCGGAAAAGCCTGTCGATTTCCGAGTCCATGATTTCATGCAGGGCGGCCACACCGCCGGGCCGGTTTTTCCGGGCGGCCAGTTCCAGGTTCTCGGCGGCCTGTTGCAGCGCCCGGGCTCCGATGGTGGCTGCCGCGCTCTTGATGGTGTGGGCGTTGAGGGAAAGGTCTTCCATGTTGTCCGCGGCCATGGCGGTCGCGGTTTTTTCGCTTCGGTTTTCGATTTCGGAGAGGGAGGCCTCGAGGATGCCCTGGAACAGTTCCTCGTCCACCTCGAGGTTGTCCATGGCGGTTGCCGTGTCCAGAACCGGTGGCCTTCCGTCCGGTTTGTTGTCCTGGCTCATGGTTTTCGTTCCTTATGGGGGCGGCATGGCCGGCGCGGCGGGTGCAAGACAGTTGACGCCCGGCGCAGCTTGGCGTATGATTGAGGATTACTGATTATACGCGCCTTTGTCGCGGGATGCAACCCTTCAAAAATGCCTTACAAAATTGTACGAACATGCTATGATGACGGGATGTACGGTATTGGGCCCAGTGCCCGTTTTTCGGTATTCAGCCGTATCTCTGATGTGATGGTCGACGTTTTGGAGAAAGAACGCGGCACATGATCGTCCTGCACGCTGCATACGCCGAGGACAGCCTGGTCATCTGGGGCGAACAGTCCCCCGCCGGCGACTCCCCTGAAGATTCGGCCGATGCTGCCGCAAAGAAGGGGCAAAAGGCCGCGGCCCGCCCGCATCCGTTTTCGGCGGGCGGTACGGAGGTGGCCCGCATCGTCCGGGAATCCTCTTCCGGCATAGGCATCACCGTGCGCCGCGCCAAAAACGCGGTGGTGTGGCTTCCCGGGGGCAAGGAATCGCCGTCGTCGTCCAGCCCACTGGTGGAAGACGGGTTGTCCCCGGACGAGGAGCTGACCCTGTCCTCGTGGACGGTACCCGCATGCCCGCTCAAGCCCGGCGAGGCGGTGGAGTTTTTGTGCGTGGCCACGGACCGCCGTATCCTGGCCCCGGGGGTGGTCCTGGCAACGGACCTTGCCTGGTTCACCCAATTGTTGAGATTCGCCGGTTCCATCGTGGCCCGGCAGCAGTACCTGCCCACCGTGGCCCTTTCCGCGAAGACATGCCGCGCCCTTTGGGAGCCCGTATACGCGGGCCGGGACGCGGAACGTCTCACGGCCCTTGCCGCGGCCATGCCCCCGGCGGCCCGCGCCCTGAGCATGAACGGGGCGGCGGCCCCTCCGGACGATCCGTCCATCAAGGCCACCAGGGCTTTCATCAACGACTGCGTGGACCATCTGGTCCGCTTCGCCTCCACGGACAGAAAGGCCCCTGGCAAGGCCGGGGACAAATCCTACGACAGCCTGCACGACGCATGGCTGGACGCCCTGGCCACCCCCGACGGACAGATCCGGGGTCAAAAAGCCGAGACGTGGAAGCTCGCTGCCCAGGTGGGGCGCTGGCGCCGGCCCATGCGGGTGATGACCGCCTCGCCCTACCGCATGTTCTTCCGCCTGGAGGAACCTCCCGAGGACGCTCCCACGGACGACGGTGGAAAGCACTGGTATGTGCGCTACCTGTTGTCCCCGCATGACGACCCCAGCCTGCTCATTCCGGTAAGCGAGGCGTGGCGGGCCAAGGGGAAGAAGGCCGGAGCGCTGAAACGCAAGGGCGCGAAGCTGCCCGAGTTCATCCTGTCCTCCCTGGGGCAGGCGGCGGGCATCTGCCCCCACGTGGCCCGGAGCCTCAAGGCGGCCAGGCCCACGGGTTACCACCTGGACACGGCCGGCGCCCACGAGTTTTTGACCCAGACGGCCCACGCCCTGGAGCAGTCCGGTTTTGCCGTACTGCTGCCCGCCTGGTGGACAAGGAGAGGCACCCGGGCCCGACTGGCCGCCAGGGCCAGCGTTTCCTCGGCGGCCCCTCCGGTCGGGGCGGGTTTGACCCTGAACACGCTGGTGGATTTCGACTGGAAGCTGTCCCTCGGGGACGAGCAGTGCACCCTGGAGGAACTGGAGGAACTTGCGAGCATGAAGACCCCCCTGGTCCGGGTACGCGGCCAGTGGGTGGAGATGGACCCCGACACGGTTTCCGAGGCCATACGGTTTTTGAAGGACAGCGGGTCCCGCAAGGCGTCGGTGCTGGACCTCGTTGGCATGGCCATCGGCACGAGGAACCAGGAAAAGGGCATTGCCTTCGAGGGTGTGGAGGCCAAAGGCTGGATGAAGGAGCTCCTGGACCAGTTGCACGGCCAGGCGTCCTACGGGGAACTGCGGCCCCCGGGTTCCTTCAGCGGCACCCTGCGTCCCTACCAGATACGAGGATATTCCTGGCTGGCCTTCCTCCGCCAATGGGGCTTCGGCGCGTGCCTCGCCGACGACATGGGGCTGGGCAAGACCATCCAGGCCCTGGCCCTGGTGGCCAGGGACCGGGAACTGGGAGAGAATCGCCCGGTCCTGCTCATCTGCCCCACCTCGGTGGTGGCCAACTGGAAAAAGGAAGCGGCCCGATTCACCCCGGATCTTCCGGTGGTCGTCCACCACGGCGTGAATCGCAAAAAGGGGGCCGCCTTCAAACGGCAGGCGGAAAAACACGCCATGGTGGTTTCGAGCTATGGCCTGATACAGCGGGACCTCAAGTTTCTGAACGAGATGGACTGGGCCGGCGTCATCCTGGACGAGGCGCAGAACATCAAGAACCCGGAGACCAAGCAGTCCAGGGCGGCCCGTTCCCTGGTGGCGGATTACAGGATAGCCCTCACCGGCACCCCGGTGGAAAACAACGTGGGCGACCTGTGGTCCATCATGGATTTTTTGAATCCGGGCTTTCTGGGTACACAAACCAGCTTCAGGAAGAACTTCTTCGTACCCATCCAGGCCGCCGGCGACCCCGAGGCGTCCCGCCGTCTGTCCCGGATCACCGGGCCGTTCATCCTGCGACGCCTCAAGACGGACAAGACCATCATCTCGGATCTTCCCGAGAAGATGGAAACCCGCGTGTACTGCACCCTGACCCGGGAGCAGGCGTCGTTGTATGCCGCTGTCCTGGCCGATCTCGAGGAGAAGATGCACGGGGCCGAGGGCATAGAACGCAAGGGCCTCATCCTGGCCACCCTGTCCAAGCTCAAGCAGGTCTGCAACCACCCCGCCCATTTTCTGGACGACAACTCCCGGGTTCCGGGGCGCTCCGGCAAACTGGCCCGTCTCACGGAAATGGTGGAGGAGATCCTGGAAAACCGGGACAAGGCCCTCATCTTCACCCAGTTCTCCAGGATGGGCGGCATATTGCAGCGCCACCTCCAGTCCGAATTCGGCGAGGAAGTCATGTTCCTGCACGGCCAGGTTCCCAAGAACCGGCGCGACCGAATGGTGGAACGGTTCCAGGACGAAGATGGAAGGGGGCCGTCCCTGTTCATCCTGTCCCTGAAGGCCGGAGGCACCGGCCTGAACCTTACCCGTGCCAACCACGTGTTCCACTTCGACAGGTGGTGGAACCCGGCCGTGGAGGACCAGGCAACGGACCGGGCCTTTCGCATAGGCCAGAAAAAGAACGTCCAGGTGCACAAGTACATCTGCGTGGGCACCCTGGAGGACAAGATCGACGCCATGATAGAGCGGAAGAAGGACCTGGCCGAAAAGGTGGTGGGCACCGGCGAGGGCTGGCTGTGCCAGCTTTCCGACGAGGAACTGAGGGAAATTTTCGCCTTGCGCAAGGAATCCGTGGGGGACTGACATGGCACGTTACAATGGCAGCTATTTTCCGCCCTCGGTGCCGCTCAAGGCCAAGGGCGGCATCAAGGCCCATTCCACCCGGGGCGCCTTCGGCAAGAACTGGTGGGCGCGGCGCTGGGTCGAGACCCTTGAGAGCTTCAAGATCGGTTCCCGGCTGAATCGGGGCCGGAATTACGCCCGCAAGGGCCAGGTCCTGTCCATCAACGTGGACAAGGGAGAGGTTCGGGCCGAGGTGCAGGGATCCCGGGCCAGGCCGTATGTGGTGACCATCAAGGTGAGAACCCTGGCCGAGGACAAGTGGAAAAGCCTCGCCAAGGCCTTGACCTCCCAGGCGTTTTTCGCCGCCAAACTGCTTGCCGGCGAAATGCCCGAGAACATCGAGGAGGCCTTCTCCGGCGTGGGCCTGTCCCTGTTCCCGGACAAGAGCGGCGACCTGGAGACGGACTGCTCCTGCCCGGACTGGTCCAATCCCTGCAAGCACATCGCCGCGGTTTATTACCTGCTGGGCGAGGAATTCGACCGGGACCCGTTTCTCATCTTCAAGTTGCGGGGAATGGCCCGGGAAGATCTCGTCGGCCTTCTGGGCGGGAACAAGTCGGGGGGCGCCAGGGCGTCCCGGTCCGAGGGGGTGCTCGAAAGGTCCGACCCTCCTCCCGAACCCCTGCCTGTGGACCCGGTGGTGTTCTGGAGCGGAGCTACGGATGCCGATGAGGAGGAGAAGGACATCAGCGTGCCTGCGGTTTGCGCCGCGCTCCCCAAGCAACTGGGCAGTTTTCCCTTCTGGAGGGGCCAGAAGAGCTTCATGTCGTCCATCGAAACCTTTTACGGCAATGCATCCCCCCTGGGTCTTGACGTATTTCTGGGAGAAGGTCTTCGTTCCCGTCAAAACGGGGAAGAGGACTGACCGGCCCATTTTCGGCAAAGGGGGACAAAAGGGTGCCAGACCGAGACAAGCTGCCCGTTATCGTGGGTTATGATGCCGCGAGCCCCATGGGTACTGACCTGGACAGCCAGTGGCGGGCCATGCTCGCCGGAGAAAGCGGCGTCCGGGAGTTGACACGATTCCCTCTGAAAGACGGCTTCCCTGTGCGCGTGGCGGGCGAGGTGCCGGACCTTGACCGCTGCGAGTACCCGTTTTTGTCCGCCCGGAAAATGGCCCACTGGAAATCACCGGTATTCCCCTACTCGCTTCTGGTCGTGGAGCGCGCCCTTTCCCGGGCCGGCATAAGGATTACCCGGGACATGTCCCCCAGGGTGGCCACCACCTTCAGTTCCGGTATCGGCGGTCTGGACGTGGTGTTCGACGCGCATGAAAAGCGCGTCCTGGAAGGCAGAATGCCCCGTCCCTTCGTGAACACCAATTCCTGCATCAACATGGTTGCGGGGAAGATATCCATCCACACCAGGGCCCGGGGCCCCATATCCGCCACCGTCTCGGCATGCGCCACGGGAAGCACTTCCATGATCATGGGAGCCATGCTCCTGGCGCTGGGAAAGGCGGACCTGGCCATCTGCGGGGCCGTGGATTTTCCGGTGATGGAAATCGTGGTTGCCGGCTTCGCCTCCATGAACGGCGCGTATCGACACCGGAAAAAGGAGCCTGAACCCCCGGAAAGGGCCAGTCGCCCGTTCTCCCTGGGCCGCCGGGGCTTCGTGGTGTCCGAGGGTGCGGGATGCGTGCTGCTGGCGACCAGGGAGTTCGCCCGGGCGCACGGCCTGGACTGGGAGATCGAGCTTGCCGGCTGGGCCTCCAATTCGGATGCCCACCACTATGTGCTGCCGCACCAGGACACGGTGGGAAGGTGCATGGCCGAGGCGATTGAGGACGCCGGAATAAGACCCCGGGACGTGGAGGCGGTGAACGCGCACGCGGCGTCCACGCCGCGGGGCGACGCGGTGGAAGCCCGGGCCCTGAGGGATGTATTCGGCCGCGGCATTCCGCCCCTGGTGGCCAACAAGTCCCAGTTCGGTCATGCCATGGGCGCGTCCAGCGCCGTGGAATCCATCTACGCCATGCACGGGATGAGCCGGGGAGTGCTACTCCCCACCGTGAATTACTTGCCGGATCCCGAACTGGGCGAATTGCCCCTGTCCGGCGAGGCGGTTTCCCTGGAACAGGAGCACGTTCTGAAAAACGCCTTCGGCTTTGGCGGCTGCAATGCCTGCCTCGTGTTCCGCAGGGTGCGTTGATTTCGAAAAACCGCGGGACACCGTCCCTGAAAAGTTGTTTGCCATGCTGACCAACGCCATACGGGCCGCCAAGGGCTTCGCCATGTTCTGGATGTTCTTCCTCTGGGGGGTCATGCTGGCCGTTTTCGTCGTGCCCCTGGCCCTTTTCGACGCCCTTGGAGGCAGGCGCCTCGGGCCCGGACCCAGGGGTTTCCAGGCCATGTACAGGGGCTACATCCGCGTGTTCCTGTTTCTGCTGAACAAGTTCGGCTTCCTGCGCGTCCTACCCCCCGAGGGCGCGCCCGTGGACGGGCCGTGCGTGGTGGTGGGCAATCATCCCGGGCTGTTCGACGTCCTGGTGCTCGTCATGCAGATACCGGACATGAGCGTGATGGTGGCGCACAAGCTGTCCAGAAAGATCCCCATCACCCCCTTTGTCCGCAGATGCGGGTACGTGTTCGGCCCGGGGCCGGACAGGACCCCGCTAAAAACCTTCAAGGAGGCCGAGGCAAGGATTCGCCAGGGCTACAAGTTCCAGTTGTTCCCGGAGGGAACCCGCTCGCCCGTGGGAGGTCTTTTGCCGTTCAACGCCGGGTTCGCCAGAATAGCGGCCGAGGCCGGAGTCCCCATCCAGCCGGTGTTCGTGGAAAACGACCCTCCGTTTCTGCCCCACGGCGAGAAATGGTATTTCCCCCTGAGGGAAAAGCGTACCGTGCGTCTGGTTTTCTGGCAGCCGGTGGACCCGCCGGAAAAGCGGGGGGAGCGTTTTCTGGCCCGGGAACTGGAAG
Source organism: Desulfatibacillaceae bacterium (assembly GCA_046542385.1). Taxonomy (GTDB): domain Bacteria; phylum Desulfobacterota; class Desulfobacteria; order Desulfobacterales; family Desulfatibacillaceae; genus JBKHBM01. The sequence goes on from JBKHBM010000118.1 coordinate 8,282, forward strand.
AGCGGTTCCGGGAAGAAGTGAAGAGGCTTCATGAAAACCGAAAACCGGATCGCACCTGAGATGAATCCTTCCATACGGCCGGGAAAAGGAGTTGTTGCGTGCGCAGAGTCGTGATCACGGGAATGGGCGTTATGTCTCCAGTGGGAAACAGTCCGCGCGAAATGCTGGACGGACTGTACGAGGGCCGCTCCGGGATCAGGACCATGCCCGAATGGGACTTCATCAAAAACCTCCGCACCCGCCTGGGCGGGGAGGTAACCGGGGTGGACGAAAGCCGGATTCCCAGGAAGTACCGCCGCACCATGGGAAGGTTGGCCATAATGTCCGGGTGCGCCATGTCCGACGCGCTGGCTGACGCCGGACTTTCCGGCGAGGACGTTGCCGGGCCCCGTTGTGGCGTGTCCTTCGGTTCGTCCGCGGGCAGCACCATCGCCCAGGACGCCCAACTGGAGCAGTTCTGGCAGTCCCGGGACCTCATGGGGGTCACGGCCTCCCCATATCTTCAGATCATGCCCCACACCTGCGCGGCCAACCTCGCCCTCATGTTTTCGACGCGCGGCCCCGTGGTCGCCTCGTGCACGGCCTGCACCGCCGGTTCCCAGGGCGTGGGATACGGGTTCGAGCAGGTGGCCATGGGCAACGCGGACGTCATGCTCTGCGGCGGCGCCGAGGAGCTGCACTACATGGCGGCCATGGTGTTCGACGTGATGCGGGCCACCAGTTCCCACTACAACACCGAGCCGGACCGGTCACCCCGCCCGTTCGACAGGGACCGCGACGGCCTGGTGGTGGGCGAGGGAGCCGGGGCCCTGGTCCTGGAGGAGTACGAGCGCGCCACGCATCGCGGCGCCACCATCCATGCCGAGATTCTCGCCTTTGCCACCAATTCCGACGGCAGCCACATCACCACGGCCTCACCCGAAGGGGTCGCCGAGTGCATCCGCGAGTCCCTGGCCAGAGCCAGACTGAACGCCTCGGACATCGATTACGTGAACGCCCACGCCACGGCCACCCCCATCGGCGACCGCGCCGAGGGCCGGGCCACCCACTCCGTGTTCGGCGCGGACGTCCCGGTGAGCAGCGTCAAGGGACACATGGGCCACACCCTCGGGGCGGCCGGCGCCATCGAGTCCATCGCCACCATCGCCATGATGAACGGCGGGGCGGCCGCCCAAACCAGAAACCTGGAGGCGCCGGACCCGGAAATAGCGCCGCTGGACCACGTCATGGGCGAACCCAGGGAACTTCGCATGGATACCGCCATGTGCAACAACTTCGCCTTCGGCGGGATCAACACGTCACTGATTTTCCGGAAGGTATAGGTGGTTTTGTCCGTTTGGCAGGGAAGCCACAAAGCACGATTGGCCAGTGGCAACCAGGCAGGGCGCACAGGCTCCACCGGGCGAAGCCGGCGATCAACGTGGAGACGATACACCTGGAGATGGCACAGGGCCTTCGCCGGGGTGACGAGCGGTTGTGTTGTGACGTGATTCGGCGCCGACCCCGGACCAGGGCGGCTTCGGCAAAAGGAGGCCATTCCATCCACCGGGGCTGCCGTGCCGGGGGTATGAAAAATCCGGATTCTCCGGCTATTTCTCCGGCGGCTCGAAGTTTTCGGCGAGATAGTGGACGATGTCCCTGATGGCGCGCATGTTGGCCATGGCGTCCTCGTCCACGGTCCACCCAAGCTCCGACTCGACGAATGCCAGCATGTCCAGGACATCGATGCTGTCCAGCTCGAGGTCGCTGAACATGTCCGCGTCCATGTGGATTTCCGCTTCAGGTATCTCGAACTCGTTCACCAGGTAATGGTGGACCAGATTGTAGGCTTCCTTGACTTCCATATCGACTCCTTGCTTGGTTGATGCAAACCGGCCCCATAACAATAAGTTTTCGTTCGGGATGTCAAGCAGGATTTGCGCGCCGGCGAACAACCGGGCCGGGGAAAGGCTCACCATTGGCCGACAGGTTTGACAGAGACGGGCCCGGGGCGTGCGCGCCCCATGCATGGGAACTGATGGCCGGGCTTCTGGCGGACGGGGACCGGGTGAGGGTGCGGGTGACCGGAAGCAGCATGGTCCCGGCCATATGCGCGGGGGACGTGGTGGAGATCGCCCCGGCGAGGCCGGGGCTGGTGTTGCCCGGGGACGTGGTCCTGTACATGAACGCCGAGGGACAAGCCGTACTGCATCGTCTGTTGCTGGTCCGTCCGGCCGCCGGGGGCTTCAGGCTGGTCGCGAAGGGGGACGCGCTTGGCGGAGTGGATGAGCCTTTTCCCCCGAACGCCCTGCGGGGCAGGGTCATCCGGATAACGCGCGGTCCGGGCAGGGTTCCGTATCGGGACACGCATGCCCAACGAGTCAAAAACGCCGTGTTGGCTGGGACGCAACTGGCTGGGGTCGCCCTGCGGGCAGTGAAAAACAGGTTGCGGAATCGGGGCTAACAGCCTGTTGAAAAACGCGATCTGCGGCGTTGCGCTTCATTTCTCGTCAGTGCGGCGTACCATAAGTACGCCTTATTCCTCGAAATTCGCGCGCCTTGCATCTCATCGTTTTTGAACAGGCTGTAAATCCCTGGTTTTTCAACGGGCTGTTAATCGAACGAAACCGCTTCAGGCGAGATGGCGACACGCACCCGGTCCCCGGCCATGGGAGCCAGTTCCCTGTATTCCCCCATACCCAGGCGCATGCCCACCCTGACACCGGCGTCCAGCTCCACCCACACGCTTTCCCCCTCCAGGGAAACGCGCGCCACCCTGGCGTCCATGGCCCTGCGGCCCCCGGTCGGCTCGCCGTCCGCCAACAGTATGCCCACCCCGGCGGGGTCTATCCTGACCAGGGTCGAACCGGGCATGTGACCCGGCGCGGGCAGATGTATCCCGCCGCTGAGCTCGCACACGGTCGTGCCGTCCGGCAGGGCCCTGATCATTCCCATGTACACGTTTTCCGGCGCACCGGTGCGCGGTCTTCCATGGAGCATGTACACCACTTCATGGGCCAGGCTTCGCGCCCAGGGAAGGTCGTGGGACGTGAACACCAGGGTGGCGCCCCGGTCCTCGTTCACCCGGCGCAACAGGTTGAAGATGGCGGCCTGGTTATGGGCGTCCACGTTGGCCGCGGGCTCGTCGCAGAGGATCACGGAAGGTTGCAGCGCCAGGGCCCTGGCCAGGGCCACCCTCTGGGTTTCACCGCCGGAAAGCCGGTGCGCCCGGGCATGCAGAAAATCCCCCATGCCCACGAGATCGAGGCTTTCCTCGATACGTTTACGCCGCTTTGGCGCGGGCATGCCCCGCAACCTGAGCCCGAAGTCCAGGTTCTTCAGCACCGAAGTGGAGAACATCACCGGGTTCTGCTGGATCAGCACCACCTTCCGCCGCAGGGGCATCAGCACGCTCTCCCGGAAGTCCACCTGCCCGCCCCTGAACCACAGGGCGCCCGAGTCCGGCGCCTCCAGAAACGCCAGGATGTTGAACAGCGTGGTCTTCCCTGCCCCATTCGGCCCCAGCAGCGCCGTAATGGCCCCTTCCCGGATTTCGAGGGCCTCCACGTCCAGCACGGTGCGCCCCCCGTAGGCGCGTTGTATGTTTTCAAGCCGGAACGCGCTCATACCCTGGTCCTGCCCTGGAAAAAGTGAAGAAGGAAATTCACCGAAAATGCAATGCACAACAGGATGATGCCCAGGGCCACCGCCAGGACGAATTCCCCCTTGTCATAGTTCAGCGCCATGGCCGTGGTCATGGTCCTGGTGAATCCCTTGGCGTTGCCGCCCTGCATCATGCTGACGCCCACCTCGGCGATGACCCGTCCGAAGGCGGCGGTTATGGACGCCACGATTCCGTACCGGGCCTCCCGCGCGATGATCCATGCCGCCTGCAGGCGGCCCGCCCCGAGCGTGAGGGCGGTGCGACGATACCTGTCATCCACCCGGCTAACCGCGGCGATGGTGAACGTGGCCACCACGGGAATGATGAGGATGGTCTGGCCGATGACCATGGCCGTCTGCGTGTACAGGAGGTCCAGGGGGCCGAAGATGCCGCGCCTGGAGATGAAGGCGTATACGAAAAGGCCCACCACGACCGTGGGCAGGGCCAGCAGAGTCTGCAACACCGTTGTGGCCAGACGCTTTCCCCGGAATTCGCCAAAGGCCAGCGCGAAACCGGCGGGAACCCCGATCACGGAGGCGATGAGTGTGGAAAAGCCGCTCACCTTCACGGAAACGCCCACGATGTGCAGCAACTCCGCGTCGGCGGCGAGGATGAGCATGAACGCGCTCGCCACACTGTCAAACAGCAGATCCATACACTCCACCCGCCAAATTGGGTTCCCGGGTTTTGCGGCAAGGCGCCTTCACAGTCCGTTGAAAAACTCGGACCTTGCAGCCTGTTGAAAACCGGAAGGCTGCAAAGCCGTATCATCCGCCCCGGAAAAAGGGCAACAAGAATCCGGATACGCAACCTCCCGGCATGTCCGGGGACGTCGGATTTACAATCTTGTTCAACGGACGGCTACCAGCCCGTTGAAAAAATCGGATTTTACAGCCTGGTCAAAACAATGAGATGCAAGGCGCGCGAATTCCGAGGAGTAAGGCGTACTTAGCGTACGCCGCACTGACGAGGGATGACGCGCAACGCCGCAGATCGCGTTTTTCAACAGGCTGCTACGGAGCCTGCACCGTTATAACGTCAGGATAAAACAACTGCCTTCCCTCAAGGCGGTACGCCCCGATCAGGCCCTGGCCGCGCCTGGAGATCAGCCACCGGGCAAACTGCTCCGCGAGGTCGGCCTTCACATGGGGAAACTTCTCCGGGTTGACCGGAATCACGCCGTACGGGTTATACAAAAGGGAGTCCCCTTCGCACAAAACCTCCAGATCCAGGCCCTGGTCGCTGCCGAACTTGTACTTGATGTACGTGCCCCTGTCGGACATGACGTAGGCCCGTTTTTCCTCGGCGAACACGATCGCCTTGCCCATGCCCTGGCCGATGGAGTGATACCATTCGGCCATGCCCCTGGGATGCACGAAGGTGATCTCAGCTTCCCGGCCCTTTTTCACGATCTTCTGCGTGGATGCCTCGACCGGAACGCCAGAGGCCTTCCACAGGGCCTGCTCCTTGGTATGGGTTCCCGAGTCGTCTCCCCTGGACACGAAACCGGATCCGCTGGAAGCGATTTTGGCCAGCACGGCGGACACGTTGGTCATGCCCTTGATGCCGGCCGGGTCGCTCTTTGGGCCCAGAATCACGAAGTCGTTGTGCATTACAGCGTAACGGGCCGTGCCGTAACCGTCCAGGACGAACTTCTCCTCGCGGCCCCTGGCATGCACGAACAGCACGTCCACGTTGCCCTCCATGCCGTCGCGCAGGGCGGCACCCGTTCCCTTGGCAATGACCTTCATCGAGATGCCGGTGTCCTTCTCGAACTCGGGAAGCAGTTCGTCGAGCAGGCCCGACGCCTGCGTGCTGGTGGTGGTGGCCATTTCGATGACCTTGTCCGCGCCCGCGCCCGGGGCGCACATGCACAGAACAAGAACAAAGCAGAGAGAGAGGACTTTCATGTTGGTTTTCATGGGCGGAAAACTCCTTTCACGGATTGTCATAGTCTGAGTGGTGGCACGGCATTCCGATGCCAGAATCGGCCGCCCTTGTCGCATTTTTTTCCCGGATCGTGCAACTTGGAGAGAATGCTTACCAGAAATGACCCTGAAAAACCATGGATGACAGATATCCGTCCAAAAGGGGAGTCAGCATGAAAAACGGAAACCTGGAACGGACCGCCGTGTCGGGGGAAGGCGGGGCGTGCGCCGAACCGGAATCCGCCGACGCACCGGCCCGGGCCTGCCCCGCATCCACGGCACCCGGGATCGCGCATGGACCTGAATCCGTGAGCGGTCTCAGGTGGCGCGGAGGCAAGGAAGAGACCTGCCGGCTGTACTGAAGTACGCCGGCCGGGTTCTGACGCCGCAGACGCGCCGCATGAGGCCGCCCCGGA
>JBKHBM010000219.1:0-2552 GCA_046542385.1 Desulfatibacillaceae bacterium
GCCTTGTTCCTCGAAATTCGCGCGCCTTGCATCTCATCGTTTTTGAACAGGCTGCAAATTCCGAGTTTTTCAACGGGCTGTTACAAAGAGGGAAAGAAGACCAAGGGCAAGAACAAGGCCAAGAACAAGGGCAAACCCAAATCGTCATCCCCACCATCATCCCCACCGCCCAGAAACGACTCCAGCAGTTCGGCCAGAAAATCCAGCATGGCCACGGCGAGGAGCAACTCGGCAAGGCGTCGCAAAAACGCGCGCATGGGTATCATCTCCGATGGGGACCTTCAAAAAAACATACGCGCCGGACCCGCGGCGTCTTGCCGGCCTGTACATCCGCCATGTCGGGCCGATGCCAACACACGGAACGCTTTCACGTGCCCCGCGAAGAGGCCGGGGAGAGACGAAGGCCCCTCCCCGGCAATGCCAGTTTCCCTTTGTCAGACCGCTACACGAATTCCACCTCATAGGCCAGGGTGTACCGGGCCAGCAGTTCGCCGATGCGTTTTTCGATGTCCTCGGGGAAGGCTCCCTGCGCCGGCTTGACCCGGATGGTCACCCTGGTGCCGTGGACCTTGTCTTCGCCGACAGCCACCTCCACGCTTTCCGCCATGTCGGCCAGGCCGGCCAGTTCCTCCTCGTACACCTGCCTGGTGGCCTCCCACCGCAGCGCGGGCTTGAATATCTTGCCCACCGGGGTAAGGGGAATGGCCTGGGTCACCACGATCTCCTTGGGGATGGCCGCGCGCTCGCCGATGTGTTCCTTCGCGTAGGCCATGATGGCTTCGCTGGTCAGGTTCGAGCCCTCGGCGATCTCCACGTAGGCCACCGGCACCTCGCCCGCGTGGGCGTCGGGCCGGCCCACCGCGGCCACCATTTTCACATCGGGCATGGTGTACAGCGGCTCCTCGATCATGGCCGGGTCGATGTTGTGGCCGCCGCGGATGATCAGCTCCTTCTTGCGGCCCGTGAGCCACAGGTAGCCGTCCTCGTCCAGGCGGCCCAGGTCGCCGGTGTTGAACCAGTCGCCGTCCACCCAGATGTTCTTGTTGTGGGTCTCCTCCACGTAGCCCTTGAAGATGTTGGGGCCCTTGATGCAGACCGCGCCGATCTCGCCGGGGTTCCCGTCGCGGACCTTCTTGCCGTCCTCGCCGGTCACCACGACCTTCACCTGCTGGTAGGGCATGCGGATGCCCACGCTGCCCACCTTGCGCTCGCCGTCCTTGGGGTTGATGGAGCTTGCCACCGCGCCCTCGGTTAGGCCGTATCCCTCCAGGATCTTCATGCCGGTCGCCTTCTCATACCGCTTGAAAAGCTCCACGGACAGCGGCGCCGCGCCGCACACCGCGTACTTGAGGGACGATATGTCGTTGTCGCCAACCGGGATGTCCAGCAGCACGGACAGCACCGTGGGCACCGCCGAGAACGTGGAGGCCCTGTAATGGGACACGATCTTCCAGAAGTTGGCCATGATGGTGGGTTCGCGGTATCCGGTGGGAGACAGCAGCACCACGTGTCCTCCGACGGAAAACGGGGTCAGGCCGGTGACGATGGTCCCGTTGCAGTGGAACAGGGGCAGGCCGCACAACAGGGTGTCCCCCTTCTCGAAACCTCCCATGACCATGAGGTCCCAGGTCATGATCACTTCGTTGAAGTGGGTGCGCCGGGCCAGCTTGGGCGTGCCCGTGGTGCCGCCCGTGTGGTACAGGCTGGCGATGTCGTCGGGCTGTATGTCGCGGTCGAACGCGAGTTTGTCCGCGGGGTAGGAATCGATTTTCTCGTCATAGCCCACGATGTTCTCGGCCTCGTCCGAGGGGCCCAGGACACGCACCACGTGCGTCAGGGTGGGAATGTCCTTTCGTATGGCCTCCACCTTCTGCCATATCTCGGAGCCGGGGAACTCGCCCAGAGCCACCAGGACCTTGGTTTTGGCCGCCACGCAGATGTCGCGCATGGTGGCCGCTTCCAGAAGCGGGTTGATGGGGTTGGCGATGCCGGCCACCTCCGAACCCCAGAGCACGAAATGGGTGTGCGGGAGGTTGGGCAGGACGTAGGTGACCACGTCCGTGGGCCCCACGCCCAGATCATGGAGCATGTTGGCGGTCTGGCGGATGCGTCCGATGAGTTGGGCGAAGGTGACCTGCTGGGGCTGGTCGTAGGCGTCGCCATTGAGCAGAAAGCTCATGGCCACGGCGTCGGGGTCCTTTGCGGCGCCGTTTTGCAGAAGTTCGTAGGTGTTTCTTTCAGTGAACCGTTCGGAGTAGGGGACCTTTTCGATTCCCTCGATGTCTGCAACGCCCCTGATTTCAAAGGAACTGATTTCCATGTACCGCTCCTTTCCCGCGAGAGAGTTGTTGTTTGGTTGTATGGTGGGTGCTTCGTCAAGCAAACGAACATCCGTTAGCAGCCTGTTGAAAAACGCGATCTGCGGCGTTGCGCTTCATTTCTCGTCAACGCGACGTACCGTAAGTACGCCTTGTTCCTCGAAATTCGCGCGCCTTGCATCTCATCGTTTTTGAACAGGCTGCAAATTCCGAGTTTTTCAACGGGCTGTTAGG
>JBKHBM010000119.1:0-14149 GCA_046542385.1 Desulfatibacillaceae bacterium
GAAATTCGCGCGCCTTGCATCTCATCGTTTTTGAACAGGCTGCCAATTTCGAGTTATTAACGGGCTGCTAAAGCGCCAGGGACCGGTGCGTTCGCACCGGGGTCCTCCCGGCGGGGCGTGTCTCCGGCGGTTTCGCGGGGCGGGGTTCAGCCGGACTTGCGCCGTTTTTGCCCGGGCTCGTCCAGGACGCGGCGCATGAGTTCCACGAAGTCGGTGAACACGAAGGGCTTCATCACATAGGCCCGGATTCCGCTTTCCAGGGCCTCCTTCTCGCTGATGGACGCGGAGTAGCCCGAGCACAGGATCACGGGAAGCTCCGGCCGGATGGCCATCATCTCCACGGCCAGTTCATCGCCCGTGATACCCGGCATGGTCTGGTCCGTGATGACAAGGTCGAAGGCATCCGGGTTCCTGGAGAACATTTCCAGCGCCTGGTCGCTGTCCCTGGCCGAGTACACGTCGTAGCCGAAGTGTTCCAGTACCTGGGTGAACGATTCCACCAGGGTCGGTTCGTCATCCACCAGAAGCACCCTCTCGCTGCCGCCGGGCATGTCCTTGAGTTGTCTTGCCTCTTCCTCGGAGTCCATTTCGATGCGTGGCAGGTAAACCCTGAAGGTGGTGCCCACGCCCATTTCGCTTTCCACGGTGCAGGCCCCTCCCGCTTCGGTCACGATCCCGTGAACAACGGCAAGGCCGAGGCCCGTCCCCTCGCCCATTTCCTTGGTGGTGAAATAGGGTTCGAAAATCCGCTCCATGGTGTGCGGGTCCATCCCCTTGCCCGTATCCGTCACGCGGATGCGCACGTATTCTCCCGGCGGAAGTTCGGTCCCGGCGGGCTTGTCGTGGGGCCATACCTCGACGGTGTCCAGCACCACGTTCATCACCCCGCCCGCGCCGCGCATGGAGTAACCGGCGTTGGAGCAAAGGTTCATGAGCACCTGGTGGAGTCTTGTGGCGTCGCTCAACACGGCCACGGGTTCCACGGGCATGCTGGTACGGATTTCCACGGTGGTGGGAAGGGTGGCCCTGAGCAGCTTCATGGCCTCCTTGACGATGACGTCCACCCGGACCGGGGAGCGCTCCATTTCGGCCCTGCGACTGAAGGTGAGGATCTGTCTGGCCAGGTCCTTGGCCCGGCGGGACGCCTTCTGGATTTCCTGGAGGTTGCCCCGCACCTTGGCCTGGTTGTCGATCTGCAGGTCCGCCGCTTCCGCGTACGCTACCACCGCGGACAATATGTTGTTGAAATCGTGGGCTATGCCGCCGGCCAGCGTACCGATTGCCTCCATTTTCTGGGCCTGGAGCAGGCGGTTTTCCAGTTCCTTCTTTTCCCGTTCGGATTCCTTGGCGCGGTTGATGTCCATGTGGATACCGGCCATCCTGGCGGGTCTGCCGGACTCGTCCCATTCCACCACGTTGCCCTGCACGGAGAGCCACTTCCATCGGCCGGAAGCGGTGCGGAGCCTGTGCTCGTGCTTGAAGAAGGCGGATTCCCCTGCAAGGTGGCTGCTGATTACCCGGCTGAACCCTTCCATGTCTTCGGGATGAAGCCTGTCGCGGTACTGGTTCATTTGCCCTTGCAGCTGGTCCGGAGGCAATTCGAGCATTCGGGCCCAAACTTCGTTGAACACGACCTCTCCGCTGGATATGTCCCAGTCCCACAGGCCCAGGTTGGCGCCCTTGATGGCCAGGTCCAGGCGCCGCTGGCTCTCGCGCAGGGCCTCCTCTGTGCGGCGCTGGTCGGTCACGTCGCGGGTCACGCCGCGAAAACCCGTGACCTCGCCGTTTTCCTCCACGATGGGGGAAGCCACCACGTCCAGGATGCGTACTTCGCCATCGCGGTCAATAATCTCGTAATCCCCTATGCGGCCGGGTTGCTTTGTGGCGTGGATTTTTGAAAATACCCTGAAGGCATCCCGGGCGGTCTTTTCCGTGGAGTATTCGCGATTGTTCCTGCCAAGGCCTTCTTCCAGCGAGTAGCCCAGGGTCTTGAGGATGGAGCGGTTTGCAAAAGTGAGGTTTCCGGCGATGTCCACCTCGAAGTAGCCTTCCTCGATGCTGTTGAGGATGTCCTTGTAGCGAGCCTGGCTGTCCTGCAATTCGGCGGTGCGTTCCTGCACTATCTGTCGAAGGGCCGCCGTGGTCTTGCCATAGAGCCTCTTCCGGGACCGGTAGAAGATATAGCCCCCGACCAGGGAAACGATCACGAGGTATCCGAACAAAAGATTGCGCTGCAGGCGGAGGTTGGACAGGATATCGTCGATTTCCATGTCGGCGGCGGACTGGCCCATCACGATCCTGCGGTCGCCCCAGTACAGGGTGCCCCAGGCGACCAGCCGCCTGTGGGGTCCGCCGGACCCGTTCTCCATGAGTTGCCATTCATCGGTGCCGTGCTGCTCTTCGATCATTCGGCGGTAAACCGGAAGCATCCCGGAATCTTCGTCACCGGTTTCGGCAAAGACGTTCATGCCGATGCGGCCACGGTCGTGATCGTAGATCACGGTGCCCCGTCCGTCCAGGATGAAGCTTCGCCCGCTGCTTCCGAAAGCCAGTTGGACCACGTATCTCTGGATCATTGGCCAGAGGTCGGTGACCACCACGAGCAGTCCGGCAACGCGGTCGTCGACCCGGACGGGATAGAGAAGGCCCGCCAACTGGTCCACGGGATTGGCGTGGATGGGAGGCACGAGCACGGTGCGCCGGCTGTCTGCAAGGTTCGGCCAGTACTCCGCGGCCCACTTTTCCGCCATGTCCCTGGCCCGGTCCGCGCCCGGCAGGCGCACGCTTTCCATGGCCACCCGCAATCGGGGTCCCGTGTAATAGGCGTAGACGAGCAGGTCCGGGTGAGCGGCCAGTTCCACCTTCAGCAAGTCGCTGATGGATTCCGTGGTTCGGCCGCCTTTTGCGTACTCGAACAGGGAGTGGGTGGCCAGACTTCCGGCGTCGGATATGATGCGGCTGACGTGGTCCTCCAGGGCCCTTTTGGCAATGAGGACCTGGCGGCTCTGCTGCTGGTTGAACATCTTCTCGTGGGCGTCCACCGCCTTCTGGTCGACGAAGCGCGCCCCCAGAAAGAACAGGGCCACGGCTATCGCGAAACCTAGAAGGTAGCGGGACAGCAGCATGGAGTCAGACGTTTCCGGCACCAGAGGCGGCGTGTTATTGCTGCTGTCCATGAATTCGTCCTGTGTACCGCGGGTGGGCGCCCATGGCGACGACCGGGAATGTTGAATCTCCGGACAATCGCCTGCCCGCAATGTACACCAATTTCATCCGCATGTAAAACGCATGTCATCCGTCTGCTCGAGTTGGTGACGGAAACACGGGATGTGTAACTACAGGGTCCCGGGGCGCGGATTTCCGCGGATTTTCAGGAAGCCAGTGATTCCATCCGGCGGATGGAGGGGTTTGTCCCGGGGCCGGCCTCATGATGCACGCCCGCGCTACCCCGGACCGCCCTCGCGGAGTCAGTCCCAATTGACATGGAAGCCAACCTTCCTGTAGTATTCCCAATCCCGCAAGGCCTTCAGGGGAGGGTCGGCCACCAATCCGGAATTCAGGCACTCCATCGGACGAAAGCAGTGCGGGAACGCATGTCACGACAACGCCTGCCGGCCCGCATCGAGGGCCCCGCGAGGAACCATGGAAACCAAGATTCCGGAAAAGGCCCGTCTCCTGGACCTGTTGAAGCAGGGCGGTTTCAATGTGCCGCCCTTCGTATATCTGCCGGCGGAGGATTTTCGTAAGGAGGATTTCACCAGACTCACGGAATTTCTCGAGGAACACAACGAGAGTTTCAAGGTCCTGGCAAGAAGCGCCCATCCCCATGAGGAATTCTACAAGGGCGGCACCTTCGACTCCCTGGAAACCTACGCTGATGTCGGCGGAATCAAGTACGCCCGCAAAAAGATAATCCAGCTTGGAGCCACGGCCAAGAAGCTGTCCATACTGCGGCAGCAGAAATTCCACGGCGCGCCCGGGTTCGACCCGGAAGAGATGGGCGTGATCGTAATGCCCTTTGTCTCGGGTTCCAGCGTAATGGCCAAGAAGGTCAAGAACACGTGGGAGTTCGGTTACCTGCCCGACCATCGTCACAAGGTCCAGAGCGAGCCGTACATCACGGAAACCCCGCACGACACGAGGCTTCTGGACTTGTCCCGGGAGATCGAGGGATACCTGGGGTTCCGTTGTGAGATCGAATACATCATGGTGCCGGACGGCGACATCTGGGTGGTCCAGGCCAAGGACATATCCAGCGTGGAGTCGGCCGAGTTCACGGAGGACGAGCGCTGCGTGAAGCTGGACGGTGTCCGGCGGATCAGAAAGCGCAGGAATTTCCGGGAGCGGTCCGTATACGTGATGAACAACCGGGAGTTCTACATCAACGTCGTGGGCATGTGCGAGGACATCGTGAACGGGTGCGAGGGAGACACGCCCACCATCGACGATCTGCTGGAATTCGTGGAGTCCTACGAGCGGGACATGCGGGACTTCGCGCTCAAGCACCAGCGGTACGCCGTCCTGGGCCTGTCCATACACGACCAGGACGAGTTGTACCAGATCGTCAACAATTATCTGGGCGAGTTCCCGGAGTTGCAGAAGCGTCTGTCCCGGGCATTGCACGACAATCTTTACCATGTGGACTATTTCCTGGCCGAGGCGGACACCCTCATCACCAAGGACAGTTTCCGCATGAATCTCTGCACTCACGAAGCCTACGGGATCGACACTATAAGAAACCCGTTGTGGACCGTCTTCTGGACACGGGACAGGCACGAGGCCGTGGTGCGGGAATTCAGGCGTCTCAATGTGAAGACGGGGGACCATCTGCACATCGACATCGACGCCAGTGGCAGGCCAACGGTCTGCCTCATGTAGCCACTTCGCGGGGCAACGGAAAAGCGGTATGGACAAGACGCTGGAACGAAAAATGTTCGACTGGTTCGACGGGTACTCCTCGACGTTTTTTTCGGGGGACCCGGAACTGGACGCGAACATAGATCTGAAGATCGAACATACCCTTCGCGTGGTGGACGAGATCACGGACCTTGCCCGAAGCGAGGGTATTCGGGGAGAGTTCCTGAGCATGGCCAGGATGGCCGCGCTCTTCCACGATGTGGGTCGTTTTGAACAGTATCGACGGTACAGGACGTTTTCCGATCACGCCAGCGCCAACCACGCAATGCTGTCCCTGCGCGCCCTGCGCGAGCAGGGCATCCTCAAGATCCTGTCCCCTAAGGACAGGGCCGCCCTGGTCTATGCGGTGGCCCACCACAACCGCCCGACGGCGCCGCTGGCGGGGCGTCCGTCAAAGCTCCTGCTGGCCAGGCTTCTGCGCGACGCTGACAAACTGGACATCTACCGTGTGGTCACTTCCCACTACCGGGAACGGGGAAACGAGCCGGACGGAGCGGTGGTGCATAATCTGCCCAACGACCGCAGGGTGTCGCCCGCCATCGAGGCGGATCTGGTCGGCGGCAGGACGGTCAGGGTGGAGAATCTGGAGACGGTCGACGACTTCAAACTCCTGCCGGTGGGATGGGTGTTCGACATTCATTTCGACCATGCATTCCGGGCGGTGGTGGAACGGGGTCACCTGGCAACCCTGCGGTCCCTCTTGCCCGACACGGCCAGAGTCGCCCGCATTTTCGCCGTCGTGGACGAGCACGTGCGTCGAAGGTGCGCGGCCATGCCCCAACCCGTCGCCCCCATTCGTACCACGGCCCGATGACATCGCGGTCCGGGAACAGCCGCCGGAACAGAACCCGAAGCCAGAATGAAAGGAGTTTCCCCATGGCAGTCAAGACAGTGGATCGGAGCGTATTCCAGAGAATACTGGGCATTCCAGCCACGCCCCCGCCCGTCAACCCGAAGTGCTGGACGTACGGGAACGGCAGGATCACCATCGACCTGGACAAGGCCCCGGAACTCTCCTCCCCCGGCGGCGCCCTCCGCCTGGAAAAGGGCGGCCTTCCCGAAAGGGTGCTTGTGGTGCGGGGTGAGAACGATGACTTCAAGGCTTACCGCAACCGCTGCACCCACGTGGGCCATCGCCGCCTGGACCCTGTTCCGGGAACCAACATGGTGCAGTGCTGCAGCGTGAGCAAGAGCACCTTCGACGCGGAAGGCAGGAACGTCAGCGGACCGGGGACGAATCCGGTGGACACGTACGCCGTGGAAAAGGACGGCAACAGGCTTACGGTGATCCTGGGATAGCCCCGGGGCCGGGCCGACCATGCCATTCCGGCAGCCTTTCGAACGTTTAGCGAGATAATGATTCATTCGTATTTCGCGTTGCGTTGGATCATGCACAATGTTCTTGACCTGTAATCAGCCTGTGTGATTAATTTGACAGTCTGGCCCCATGCCCGCGCCGCGCGGCATGCCTCGCGCTGGCGTGTGGTCGGGAGTGACTCGTCTTCCAGGTGTTTACCGGGGCCTCGCCAAGGGGCTTCCCCGCCGGCGATCCCGCCGCCGGCTTTCCATGTCCATTGGTCAAAAAAGGAGAATAAGGACATTATGCGTCCATGGCTGATCCCCACAGGAGTGGCGTGCGTCCTTCTTGCCGTAGCGCTGGCGGTTCCGGCGCAGGGCGAGGTGCGCGAAAACGAGGTCCGTGTGGCGAGCCGCACGGAAGTCTTCTATTACGAGGTGGACGGACCGGGCAAGGCGAACAGCTTTTACGAGACCGGTTCGCACATCCTGCAGGAACTGGACATCTGGTCCAAAAACCCGGTGGGCGAGAAATGGTACTCGACCATAGACTTCACGGGCCGAGCCACCGATCATGAGCAGTTCGACACCGAGACATGGTCCGTCGAGATGTTTCAGTGGAAGATGGAGCACCCGCGTTTCGAGTTCGGCGCCGGCGACGTGTTCGCCAATTTTTCCCAGTATTCCATGAACAAGGCGATCAAGGGCGGATACGCACAGGTGAACATCGAGGAGGACAGGCAGAGTTATTTCCGTATAGCCTACGGTTCCTTCGATTCCCAGTGGGAATACCTGTACAACCACGACGACAACGAGCCCGTGGACCGCTACGGCGGCGGCTTCCGCCTACAGGGCGCCGGCGCCGCCGGCCCGTTCGAGTTGATGGGCGGCGTGAACCTCGCCCACGTGGATGACCGGGACGACGATCCCCAGCGGACCTTCGAGAGCACCCACTGGAACACGGTGGGCTCCGTGGACTGGGAAGCCCGGCTCCAGAGCCTGGTGGTGGCCGGTGAGCATGCCTACAGCTCCGACACCGAGTACCGGACCGACGGGACGGAAAACGACACCACGGGCTCGGCCAACAAGATCAGCCTTCGGGCCGCGGCGTACGACACCCGGCTCAATTACCGCTGGGAGCGGGTCTCCACGGATTTCCTCACCCTGGGAGGCGGCGCCTCTCCGGACCGGGACCGCCACTATATGAAGGCCGACCACAAGGTCACCCGAACCTTCTTCGTGTTCGGCATCGGCAACCACACCCGGAACAATCTGTCCGACGATCTCGCCAACACCCGCCGCATCACCACCGGCGAGTTGGGCCTGCGTTACCGCCGGGCTTTTGGCAGGAATTCCCTGACCCTTTCCGTTTCGGGACGCCGCAAGTGGGTGGACAACACGGACGACCAGAATGAACGGATCACGGACCGGGTGAAGTTCTTGGCTGACGACCGCTTCTTCCGGATCCTGCGGGTGCGGGGCAACTTCGAGGCCATCCTGGAGGACAACCTGAACGCGCCCGGCTCGCCGGAAAGCTACTTCTACGGAATCGAGCTGTCTTCACGGCACCGCCTGATGGACGGCAAGCTGGAGATCCGGCCCAGCCTGTCCCTGGAGCGGCAGGAGCGGGACGCTTTTGTCAACGAGGCCAACGACGTGGCCGACACCTACCGGGCGGAACTGTTCGCCGTGTACGACAGGTACCTGAGAGCGGGCGGCACGGTGGAGCGTTACCACAACAACTACGACGATCCCGCGGCCAACGACGCGTTGCGCGACAAGCAGATGCTCTACCTCGAGTACCAGCCGCAATTCTACAAGGAAGGCACGTTGCGGCTGGAGGGAAGCAACACGGACTACATCTTCGACGACAAGACGCAGGGGTACAACGAAAAGATCGCGAAGCTCACGCTTCGCATCGGATATGACAGAAAGTGGGGTGAATGATGAGCCGGATGTTACCTACGGGCAACAGGATACTGGTCGTAATCGCGGTGGCGTGCCTTGTACTCTCCGCTTCCATGGCCGACGCGGCCTGGTGGAAGTTCGGCAGGCAGGATGACGTGCCGGAAATCGTGGACCTGAAATTCAACACCGTGGACGTGCTCGACGTCATGGACGAGATCCGCCTGGCCAGGGACGACCTGGAAGGCGGCGCCATCACCGTCCGGGGCAGGGCCATGGTCGGCAAGGGGCAGATAGGCCGCGTGGACGTGAGCATGGACGGCGGCGAACAGTGGCGGAAGGTGAACCTGGGAGACCGGGGCATGTTCGTCTTCGAGTTCCGTCCGGAGCTGAGTCGTGAGTACAACTTCGCCGTGCGCGCCCTCTCCACGTCGGGCAAGTCCAGCGAGGTGGAGGACACGGCCTTTCGCTTCATCGTGGCGCAAAAGTCCAACACCACCATGGTGGAGAACGCGTTCAAGGAACTGCTGGACATGTACATGGCGGAAAACCGCTTCGGCTTCATGGACAAGGTCCATCCCGACTTCTATGGCAACCTGGCAGCCCTGGAGGACGCGGTGTCCGACGATTTCCGCTACTTCGACAACATACGGATCGTGCCCACCATCACCCGCGTTGTGGGGTTCGACGATTCCTATGAAGTGTACTTCACCTTCCAGAGACGCGTGCTGGCCACCCGTTCCGGCAAGCTGCTGACTGACGCCTCGGCCTCCACCTGCACGTTCAAGAGGAGCGGCGACGGATACAAGCTGTCCGAACTGGCGGTACCGGTAATCTTCGGTCTGTCCAATCCCGCGGAGGTGGCCACGGACTTCAATGAATCCGCGGTGGGCGACGAGGTGATCGCCGTGGACGACGACGGCAACGCGGACACCAGGACACAGGGTGACACCCCGGCCCAGGAGGCGGTGTACACGGACAGCGGCACGGCCACCATGGAGAACACGACGCTGGCCGACATCAAGGGATTCGACTTCGACATGGCGGACGTGGTCTTCTGCAACTCCGGGGACGAGGACTTCTGCATCGAGCACAACCTGCTCAACACGTTCACCACGGGCACGAAGATCCAGGACCTGGGGCCGGGTTCCATCAACGACATCACGTCGGTGCCCTCCACGGGTTACCAGGGAGGCTACGCCAACGTGCCCAGCGTGGGACGTGTCTACGCGTTCCAGCTGATCGACGGCACCTACGGCATCGTGGAGTTCACCGAGGTAGGGTACACGTACATGAACGGACCCACCCAGGTGTTCCGCAACACCTTCCGCTGGAAGTACCAGCCCACGCCCGGGGAAACCCGCTTCCAGTAGAAGCGGGATCCCTCGGCCGCGGCAGTGACGGAAAAACTTACAGGGGCGCCCTTCGGGGCGCCCCATGTACTTGCTGCGGCATCCCCCTCGGCCACGTTCCACGCGAAAAATTGCATTTTCCCCGGAAAAACGGTAAACATCAGCTTTTGGCCAACCGGTGCCAAAGGCCAGGATGCGGCGGTCGCGTCGGGGCGGGACAACGCCGGAAATCCGTTTCACCCAGGGGGGCGTTTGCGACTGTTCGGCATAACCCATCGCTATCTGTTCCGGGAAATGGTGCCCCCGTTTCTGGCCACCTTGGTGGTGCTCGCCGCCATATTTCTGATGACGCAGATGCTGGACCTCACCGACCTGGTGGTGAACCACCACGTTGGCGCAGGCGCCGTGGGCCTGCTGCTGCTCTACGGCATGCCCTTCCTCCTCCAGTTCGTGCTGCCCATGGCCACCATGATGGGGGTGCTGCTGGCGTTTTTGCGCCTGTCCTCGGACAACGAGGTGGTGGCGCTAAAATCCGCGGGAGCCAGCCTGTATCAGCTTTTGCCCGCCGTCCTCATATTCTGCCTGCTCACCATGGGGCTCACCGCCGCCGTGTCGGTCAAGGGCCTGCCCTGGGGACGCCGTGCCGCCAGCGACCTCGTCATCGACGTGGCCAGAAAGAACATCGAGCTGGGCGTCAGGGAGCGTACGTTCAACGACACGTTCAAGCGGGTGGTGCTGTACGTGAACGAGGTGGACGAAAAGACCCGGCGGCTTCGCCACGTCTTCATAGAGGATCGCCGGCGCAAGGGCATCGTCCTGACCATCGTGGCGGAAGAGGGCGAGCTGCTGTCCAACCCCGGGCACACGGTGTGGCAGTTACGGTTGAAAAACGGCATGGCGGACCAGGTGGACGTGGCTGGAGAGACCGTATATACGTTGCATTTCGACACGTACGACTTCCGGGTCGACCTGTCCAGTGTCCTTGCCGCGCGCCAGCCCGGCGACCTGGACGAGGAGGAGATGACCCTGGCCCAGTTGCGGGACTTCCTGGAGTCCAGGGAAAAGCGGGACGACCGCTACTACCTGGCGCTTCTGGAGTGGCACAAGAAGTTCTCCATGCCCTTTGCCTGCGTCGTCCTGGGCATCCTGGGCATACCCCTTGGCATCGTGTCCAGGTCCGCGCGCCGCTCCTTCGGGGTGGGTCTGGGCCTGTGCTTCTTCCTCCTGTACTACCTGCTGCTCTCCGCCGGTTGGGTGTTCGGCGAGTCCGGCGTTTATCCCCCGCTCGCGGGCATGTGGGTGCCCAACATCGTCCTGGGCGCCGTCGCCCTGGGCCTTTTGCACAGGGCGGCCACGGACAGGCCCGTGCGGACCCTGGAACTGGCCCGTCGCGCCTTCACGCGGATCATCGACCGGCTGGCAAGGAGGCGTCCCCAGTGACCATCCTTCAGAAATACGCCACCGGTTCCGTTTTGCGCATCTTTGCCGCGTCCCTGGCCGCGGTGTTGGCCATCTACCTTGCCGTGGATTTCTTTGAGCGCATCGACGACTTCATGGAGAACAGGGCCCCGATGTCCATGGCCCTGGAGTACTTCGCGCTGCGCATCCCCTTTGTCATCGATCAGGTCGCGCCGGTGGCCGTACTGCTGGCCGTGCTGCTCACCTTCGGGCTCATGGCCAAGAACAACGAGTTGATGGCGTTCCGGGCGGCGGGCGGCAGCTCCTACCACCTGTTGGCTCCTGTTCTGGCGTTCGGCGTCATCGCAAGCGGTTTTTTGTTCTTCTGGGGCGAGATGGTGGTGCCCGTGGCCGCGTCCCGGGCCAATGCCATCTGGAACCACGGGGTCAAGAACGAAACGGCTTACAGCCTGCGGGAGCGCGACATCTGGATCAGGCAGCCCGGGCTCATCGCCCGGTTCCAGAGTCTGCCCGCGGGTGAAACCAGGGCCTTGGGCGTGTCGTTGAATTATTTTGACGAGGAGTTCACCCTGGTGAAAAAGTACGACGCCCTGCGCGGGGTGTACGGGGAAGGCGGCTGGCGTTTGGAGGAGGTCGTGGTGCAGACCCTCGGGGACGAGGGTTTCTATGAGGTGGAACACCTGGATTCCGTGCATGTGGAGCTTGACGTGGCCCCGGACGACATGCGGCGGGTGCAGCGGGATTCCGAGGAAATGGGGTATTTCGAACTCGCGGACTACGTGCGGCGCATGCGCGAAGAGGGGTACGACGTGACCCGGTACGTGGTGGATCTCGCGGACAAGACGGCGTTTCCCCTGGTGTGCCTCGTCATGGCCACGCTGGGCGGGGCCATGGGCCTGCGGGGCAGACAGGGGGAGGGGCTTGCCGTGAACGTGGTTCTGGGCGTCTTCCTCGCCTTCGGCTACTGGGTGGTGCACAGCACCAGCGTGTCTTTGGGGTACGCGGACATCCTGCCCCCGGTCCTTGCCGCCTGGGCGGCGAACGCGGTGTTCGCGGCGGCGGGGGTCGTGCTTGTCGTGAGGCTGGACTGATGAGGGTGCGCGCCAAAACAGGTCTTCGGCTTCTGGTCGCGTGGGCGCTGTACAACGTGGTCCTCTCCGTGGCGGCGGTGCTGGCCGCTCCCGTGGCCGCGGTGCTTGCGCTGTTCGTGGAGAAGCGCAAAAGGACCCTGGGCCCGCGTCTCGGTTTTACGGATTACGACGGGGCCGCCGGCCTGTCGGCGCGGCCCGTCTGGGTGCATGCGTTGTCCGTTGGAGAGGTGCGCGCCGCCGCTCCACTGGTCCGGGAGCTGGCACGCCGGGGCACCCGTCCCGTGGTGGTGTCCACGTCCACGCTCACCGGCAGGCAACAGGCGCGAAGCCTTCTGGGCGAACACGCCGCCGCCGTGTTGTATTATCCCTATGACCTGTATCCGGGCGTGGCGCGGGCCCTGGCAAGGGTGCGGCCCGCGGCCGTTGTCCTGGTGGAAAGCGACATCTGGCCCAACTTCCTGTACGCCTGCCATCGCCGGGACATCCCGGTATTCCTGGCGAATGCCCGGTTGTCGCCGGAAAGCCTTCGCGGGTACAAACGGGTGTCCCTGTTCCTTCTGCCTTTTCTGCGACTGTTCACGGCGGTGTGCTGCCAGTCCGAAGAGCAAAAGGAGCGTTTCGTGGAGCTGGGCCTGTCCGCCGTGCACGTGGTGCCCTGCGGCAACACCAAGTTTGACGAGGTGGCCCGGCCAGCGAAGAGCCCGGAGGAGGTCCGGGACGAGCTTGGCATACCGCGCGAGGCCCGGGTGATCGTCGCGGGCAGCACTCATCCCGGCGAGGAGGAAATCCTCGCCCGGGTGTTCGACACCCTGGTCCCGGAGTTCCCGGGCCTGTGCATGGTGGTTGCGCCCCGCGATCCCAATAGGGCCGGGGACGTGCGCGACGTATTTCCCGAAGGGACGGCCCGGACCCTGTCCAACAGCGGGCCCGCCGGAGCCCGCGTGCTGGTGATCGACCGCATGGGCGTCCTGGCCGCCACGTACGCGGCAGGCGACGTGTGCTTCGTGGGCGGCAGCCTCGTTCCCGAGGGGGGACACAATCCCCTGGAGCCCGCGGCCGCGGGACGGCCCGTGGTGTTCGGCGCGGAGATGAGTGACTTTCCCGAGGTGTCCACACTGCTTCTGAACGCGGGCGCCGCGTGCGTGGTGACCGATGAAAAGGGGTTGGCCGAGGCCGTGCGCAGCTGGCTGGCGAATCCCGCGGAGGCCCGGACAGCGGGCCTTGCCGGGCAACGGCTGGTGAGGTTCAACACCGGGGCGTCCCGCCGGGTGGCGGACGTGGTGGAAACGGTGGTGGCCGCATGGGATTAAGGCGACAAATCCGGGACATGATGTCGGGCGACGCGTCCCGTCCCGCGTGGCTGGCGTTCCTGCTGTCGATCGCCGCGTCCCTGTTCGGCTTTGCCATGCGGGTTCGAGCCCTGTTGTATGAAAAAGGACTCCTCCGCGTGGAAAAATTGCCCGCGCACACCATCGCCGTTGGCAACCTCACCGTTGGCGGCACGGGCAAGACGCCCATGGTCATCCATGTGGCCCGCCTGATCGCGGGCCAGGGCCACAGGGTGGCCGTGATCAGCCGGGGATACGGCGGCACCGCCATGCAAAAGGGCGGTGTGGTGTCCGACGGCGAACGCATCCTGTTGTCCCCCGCTGAAGCCGGGGACGAACCCGTTCTCATGGCCATGTCGCTCCCCGGCGTGGTCGTCGTCGTGGGGGCGGACCGGGTCCGGGCCGGCCAGGTGGCCGTGGACCGGTTCGGCGCCGAGGTGCTGGTGGCGGACGACGCGTACCAGCACATGCGCCTTGGCAGGGACGTGAACTTGCTGCTGGCCGACGCGGTCCGCCCCTTCGGCAACGGCCGCCTCGTGCCCCGGGGCGTGTTGCGCGAGCCGGTGAGCGCGGCAAAACGGGCCGACGCGCTGGTGCTGACCCGCTCCGGGGGTGGCGGGACGCCGCCCCCGGAATGCGCCGGTCTCCCTTGGTTTCGTTGCAGCCACAGGCCCGCCGGATGGACCGCGCTGTCCGGTACGGAAGCCGGCTTGACGCCCGGCATGGACATGGGATACCCTCCCGCTTTTTTGGCGGGTCGGTCCGTGTTCGCGTTTTCCGGAATCGCGAACAACCAGGCGTTTTTCGACACGGTGCGGGAACTGGGGTGCCAAGTCGCGGG
>JBKHBM010000120.1:0-14114 GCA_046542385.1 Desulfatibacillaceae bacterium
ACAGGCTGGATGCTTGGGCCGTCCAAAAACGCGATCCGCGGCGTTGCGCTTCGTTTCCCGTCGACGCGGCGTACGAAAGTACGCCTTGCTCCTCGCAACTCCCGCGCCTTGCGTCTCATCGTTTTCGAACAGGCTGGATGCTTGGGCCGTCCAAAAACGCGATCCGCGGCGTTGCGCTTCGTTTCCCGTCGACGCGGCGTACGAAAGTACGCCTTGCTCCCGGCAACCCTTGCGCCTTCAAACAGGCAGGAATCGTCTGGCAAACGGTCTGTTAAAAGAACTGGTTCTTCTGCTCGAGGAACAACTCGGCCTTGAGCTTGGCCAGCTCGTTCAGCAGGCGGCCGCCGGGCAACTGGCTGGCGTCAGCCTCCAGCACGTGGTTCAGCAACGCCTCGAACCTTTCCTGGTCGTCCACGAACGTGGCCAGGTAACGGGCCTCGAACACGTCCACCAACAGGAACTTGCCGTCCGTGAGGGCGCGGGCCTCGTCAAACTTCTTGGCCGAGTTCTCGGGGCCGCCGCCAAGACCCAGAAAGGCCGGGGTCAGCGCGTAGTAAGCGCCCAGAAACAGGGTGCCGGTGCCGTAGTAATAATCCGGATCCAGCTCCACGCTGCGCTTGATCAAGGCGATGGCATCCGGCATCGCCATCAGCGCCATGGGATTGTCCATGTTGTGGACGATGCCAAGCCCCAGGTTCATGCCGGCCCAGGTCAGCGCAGGCACGTAGTCCTCGTCCAGCAGGTCCACCACTTCCGGGATCTTCTTGCCTTCCTCCAGGGCCTGGCGGAACTTCTTGTTGGTCTTCAGGGCCCGCATCCCGTAATCCTCGCCGATCTTGTACATCTCCTTGGCCATGACAAGGTCCGTGTCCTCCTTGAACATGCCCTCGGCGCTGTACAGAAAGGCCGTGGTGGCCAGAAGATCGCGATTGTGCGGCGACATCTCGCACAGGGCCGTAACCAGAAGAAGCTGGCCCGCCATACCGTCACGGGCGAGATGCGCGCTCTTGGTATCCGAAATCTCCTTGACCAGCATCTGCAAAACCGGCTCGCCCGCCACGTTGATGGCTGTCTCGGCACAACCGCCAAACATCACGGCTACCGCCAGAAGGGCCGCCACGCATACCGCCTTTTTTGCCTTCATAAACCTCATCTCCCTTCCCTTTCGTCCGTTTAGTGAATCCAGGATGACCGCACCATTCCTATATCGGGTCCTATATCATGATGATTTCCCGCTTGTCGCTCAACAGCTCCACCAGTGTCAGGCTCAGTGCAGGCCAGTAGCTGATGATGAGCAGCGCGATAACCAGCAGAAGGAGAAACGGAATCACCACGCGATACAGACGCATCACCGATTCGTCGAACCTCAGGCTCGATATGAACAGGTTGATGCCGACCGGCGGTGTGAGGTAACCGATCTCCAGGTTGGCCAGAAAGATCACGCCCAGGTGCACGGGATCGATGCCGAATGCCACGGCGACCGGGGCGATGAGGGGAACCACCACCACGATGGCCGAGAAGATGTCCATGAGGCATCCGACCACGAGCAGAAAGAGGTTCAAGGCAAGCAGAAACACGATCTTGCTGTCGATGGCCTGCTCGACGATCTCCAGGATCTTCTGCGGTACCTCCTGGTCCACCAGGTAGTTGGTGAGGCCCAGGGCCGTTCCCAGTACCACGAGGATGGCGCCCACCGTGATCATGCTGTCCACCACGATCCGCAACAACTGGCTGAACGATATCTCCCGGTAGATCAGACATTCGGACACCAGCGCGTAGGTGGCCGCCACCGCGGCCGCCTCGCCCACCGTGATCACGCCGCCGTAGATGCCGAAGATGACGATGAAGGGCAGGGGCAGCTCCCATTTCGCCTCCCAGACGGCCTCGGCCAGTGTCCGGAACGAGAACTTCTGCGTGGGTATCCGGTTGCGGACCCCGTAATACACCCCGTAGCCTCCGAGGCAGGCCACGATGAGCAGGCCCGGGATCATGCACGCCATGAACAACTCGGTGATGTCCGTGCGGGAAACCATGCCGTAGATGATGATGGGCAGGCTGGGCACGAACAGGACGCCCGAGGAGCCCGACGCCGTGACGACGCCCAGGGAGAAGTCCTTGTTGTATCCGTCCTTGATCAGGGCGGGCAACAGGATACCGCCGCAGGCGATGATCGTGATGCCGGAGGCGCCGGTCATGGCCGTGAAGATACTGGACACGATGACGGTGACGGCGGCCAGGCCGCCGGGCAGCCAGCCCAGGCAGGCATTGGACATCTTGATGAGACGGCTGCTGGCCTTGCTCTCGGCGAATATGTATCCCGCGAATATGAACAGCGGGATGGCGGTGATGCCCGGAGCATTGGCCAATCGCCCCATCTCGATGATGATCGCCGACGTGGGCACGGCGGGTTCGGTGAAGAACTTGAACAGGACCACCGCCGCGCCCCCGATGATGGTGAACAGCGGAGAGCCCACCAGAATCGCGACGATGAAGAGCAATACGAAGAAAATGATCAACAATGTTTCCATGACCCGTTATCCATCCTCTCAGTCTTGGGATTGACCACCCCGCGCTACACGCGGGAAACATGCGCCCCAGCCTCTCTCCGGGCCCGCGTCAGTGCGCGATGGCGCGGACGTGGGTGCCCTTGGCTATGCGGCCTATGTTTATGATGCCGCGAACCACGGTGGCCACGAAGAAGTAGGGGATGACGAGTCGAAAAACCCAGTCCGGGACGGCACCGATCATGGTTGCCGATGAATACGCCCTCTCCATGTTTATGTAGTCGACCGAGGCGATGAACAGCATGCTGCAGACGAGCATGAGCCATATCTGGGCCAGGGAGTCCAGGATCTTGCCCGCCATTCCGGCTCCCAGGAGATGGGAAAGAATGTCGATCTTGACGTGCCGGTTGAACTCCGCGGCCAGGGCCGCGCCCAGAAAGGCGATCCAGAGCACCTCTATTCTCAGCACCTCCTCCACCCACATGGCGCCGCCGTGCCAGACGTTTCTGGCCACCACCTGCCCGAAGGCCATAAGGATCATGGACAGGAGCAGCAGGCACAGCGCCCCCATCTCCGTGTAGATGAGTACCTTGTGGCACTTTTGCAAAAACCTGAATACCGCCATCTAATTCTTCTCCCCGTTCCTGAAGTTTTGAAGCTTGGCGACCAGTTCGTCCAGCAGTTGCTCCGGATACTCCGTGCCGGCGAGGTCGTCCCATATCGCCGTGGTCCTCTCACGCATCTCTGTGAGCTGCGCGTCGGACATGTCCACCTTCCTCACTCCGTACCGGATCATGGCCCGGACGCTCTTTTCGTTGTCCTCGGCGCACTTCCGGCTGAATGCTTCCTCCAGCTCATGCCGGCCGTTCATGATATTGGCCCGCCACTCGTCGGGCAGGTCGTACCAGGCTTCCCTGGACACGAGCAGGCCGGCGGGCGAGTAGCGAATTTTCACGGGGTTTACGAACTTCACGGCGGAATACATCTGCGAGCCCACCATCCACAGGGCCGGGGCGATCAGGGTGTCCGCCACGCCCTGGCGGATGGACGGCGATATCTCCGGGACGTTCACCGGAACGGGCCTGGCCCCCATCGTCGCCAAAAGGTGCTCCTCCACGGGGCCGTACCACGTGAGGACCTTGGCTTTCTCAAAGTCCGAGGGTTCGTCCATGCGGAAGCGAATCGAGTAGATCTGGTCGAAGTCCTGGTCGATCCAGTACAGAAGCGCGAAGCCGTTTTTCTCGGCGATCTCCTCGAAGGTGTCGCGCATTTCCCGCTTGATGTGCCAGACCTCCTCGAGGTTTTTGAACATGAAGGGCAGTTCGAGTACCGACATTTCCCTGCAGCCGATGGTGATGCCCTGGGCCGAGCAGCCCATGCCCTGCAACTGGCCGACGCGCATCTTCTTGATGCAGTCCTCGTCGTCGCCCATGATGCCGCCCCAGTACCACTTGAGCCTGAGGTTGCCGTCCGTGGCCTCGTGCAACGCGGGATGCAGCATGGTCTCTATGTGCTTGGCCCAGCCCACACCCTTGGGGGCCAGCGTGCCCAGCTTCCACTCCACCTTGCCGGCGTGCGCCGGCGCGGCCACCGCCAGAATCGCCGCCGCCACGGCCACCAACACGCCCCGTCTGATTCCGGGCTTCATTCCCGCACCCCTTTCCCTTCCGCCCGGCGCGCACCCGTGACGTCTTTTCCCGGTGCTCACGTGGGCAGTCCCGAATAGTTCGGGCTTTCGCCTCCCTGGAAGGCAGTCCCCAATCCGGCGGTGCCGAAAACTCCCCTTTTCGCCGCCGCCGCCATACCCCGGATGCCGGAGCCCAAACAGGCGGAAAGTACCTACTCATCCCACCCAGACGTTTCGCTCCCGAAGGGCCGGGTCCTCGATGGTCGCCTGAACCTCGGGACCGTGGTCAGCCAGAAAGCCGCTTTCACTCCGGCTCAATCCCTGCCTTCCGAGCTCCACCACGAACCGTGCGCAAACATCCTCGACAGCCCTCTCGCGTTCGCCGGGGTCCGGCTCCTCCACGAGTTCGAGGATGCGCCCGTACAGCCATCCGCCCAGAATCGGCAGGTCGGCCAACGCCCTGTGCATCCATTTGTAGAATGGCGTGTAGGCCCGGTTCAGTAAAAACGCCATGCTGATGGCGTCCGCCACGAACTTGGTCTCGGCGTACCGCGCCGCCACCCACTCCTTTCGCGCCATGCTACGCGGAAAATTGTACTGGCCCGCTTGCGCCATGGTCATGCACCGTGACGCGATCTTCTTTTTGCGCACGTCCTCGGGGTAAAAGGCCGCGAGAGCCTCGCGAAAGCGGGTAAATTCTCCCGGAGGGTCGAAGAACACCTCGCCGTTGGTTGCGGCGGCCAGGGCGTTTTCCGGAATCACCAGCCATTCGTCGTGTGTCTCGGGCGGTCTGTCGTATCCAATGAAACGTGCGAAAAAACTCTGTATTTCGAATACTCCGGTCCGACCCTCCCCCCACCTGCTCATGGGGCGCGGGCCGAATCCTTCGTATGTCCCGGGCAAACGGTCGTATGCGGAGTGCAAGGCAGGTGCCATACGGGGCATGTCCTCCCTCGGCAACCAGAGGCAGAAGCCCGGACCCCAGTCGTGGTCCCGGCTGGTCTGGTCGTCGTAGCCGTAACACTCGGAACCGTCCCCCACCAGTCCGGCGGCGACTTTCGCGCGCCACTCGGGGGGTCCATGTTCGAGCATGGGCAACCCGTAAGCGAAAAAGTACTTCCTGCACAGCTCAAGGCCCTTCAAAAACGACTCCCGCAGGGGTCGGCACAAACGTCGATGGTTCACTGCAAACAGCCCGCTTTTCGACGTACGGTGTGCATGTAGGTGATTTTACTGGCAGGGCATATCCCCGTATAGTGGACGGAACATACTAAATCCCGTTTGAAATATCAAGCAATGGTTTGGCTAGCTGCTCAATATTTCTACATTTTGTTCCACCAATGCCAGCTTTTCCCCTTCCCCCAGTTCCAGGTACATCTCACGGGCCAGGGCAAACGCCTCCAGCGCGCGCGCCCTGTCTCCCAGTTGCGAGTAGGCAAAACCGATGTTCGCGTACTGGTCCGCCATGCCCGCCTTCCCGTCCACCGCCTCGTACAGGGCCAGGGCGTCCATGTACAGGGCCAGTGCCGCCGTGTGGTCGCCCGCGTCACGATACACGGAACCGACGTTCATCCTCTGCGCGGCCAGGGCGCCGAGGTCTCCGGTCGCGCTGTACAGGTCGCCGGCCGCCGTGAACGCCTCCACCGCGCCGTGCGCGTCCCCGGCGCCCAGCCGGGCGTGGCCCAGGTTGTTCAACACCGCGGCCCGGTCCCCCGCCTCCGCGTCCTCGCCCAGCGCGTCCAGCACGCGCAGGAGATGCTCCGCCGCCTCGGAGAAGTTCCCGCTTCCCATGGCCTCCCGGGCCTTGTCCATCAATCCGCCTGAATCCTCCAAACGTCCTCCACATGCATGCGACGTCATACACATGCGTCGCATCGTTTCGCGCCGTGTCAGACAACATGTCCCCGTCCCGGAGCGGACGCAATCAGGCCGGGATTTCAATCCCGGCGCAAAAAAGGATACGTTCTCCCTCACCCTCCGCGCCATTCTCCCGGCGCTTACATCCGCCATGTTGGGCCGGCGGGCCTTGCGGCCCTCTGGCGCCAACCCACATCCGGCTTCGACACGTTCTCGCTACTCAAAGAGCAATGATTTCAGGTTATTGCCTACACCTGGGCCCCGGCTTTCGCCGGGGTGACGATGGATTGGGGCTTTGGCGAAGGCAAAGGCGGCCTCGGATCGCCTCGGCTTCGACCTCATCGGCCCTGGTGCAACATACAAGGGACGGAACCGATCAACACGAGCCCGGGGGTTCGGCCCCGGGGGCGAGATTCGCTACTGCCCCTTGAAGTCGGGTTCCCGTTTTTCCAAAAACGCGCCGAAACCCTCGATCACGTCCTCGGTCTGCATGCACACGGACAAAACGTATGACTCGTAGTCCAGGGCCTGGGCAAGGTCCCACTTGCCCCAGTTCTGCAGGCCCCGCTTGGCGAACGCCACGGGGATGGGCGCGCTGGTGGCGAATCGCCTCGCCATTTCCCAGGTGGCGTCCTCCAACTGGTCATGGGGCACGACCCTGTTCACCATGCCGATGCGGTACGCCTCGTCCGCGGGCACCACCTCGCCGCCGAAAATCAGTTCCGCGGCCTTGGCGTATCCCACCAGCCGGGGCAGAAAGTAGATCCCGCCCCAGTCCGGGTGCACCCCGCGTTTCACGAACACCTGGGCGAACTTCGCCTTCTCGCTGGCGATCCGCACGTCGCAGGCCAGGGCCAGGTTGCAGCCGCCGCCCGCGGCCGTGCCGTTCACGCTGGCGATGACGGGCTTTTCCATCCCGTTGATGAGAAGCACCGCCTTGCACATGGCGTGGCGCTCCGCCGAGGCCTTTTTCTCCAGCGCCTTGGTGGAACCGTCCGCGAACTCGCCCACGTCGCCGCCCGTGCAGAACCACTTCTGCGTGCCGGTGATCACCACGCACCGCACCTCGCCGTCCGCGGCCACGTCCTCCAGCGCGTCCACCAGTTCCTGGCGCATGCGGCCGCCAAACGAGTTGTACCGTTCGGGCCGGTTCAGGATGATGGTGCCGACATGCTCCTTTTTTTGCAGAATGATGTGTTCGAAGCTCACGTTTTCGCCTCCCTGGAATGCGGCATCATGGCCGAATTTTTTCCACGTGTCAAACAAAGAGGCGCCGGAGGCATCATCGCCTCGCGACGCCCTGGCAGGTCAACACAAGTATTTTCACCGTCCCGCCCCGAACAGGCCCTGCATCCGGGCCAGGACCTCCGGCACTTCCCTGACAATCCCGTCGAACACCTCGCGGATGCTTGCCTCGGAGCAGACCAGTCCCGCTATCTGCCCGCAGGGCATGACGGCGGTGTCCCGTGTTCCTCCCTGCATGACGTAGGCGGCGTCACCGGACTGGACGATGGTTTCGTCGGCCTCGTCCTTCGCCATGCCCGAAACCACCATGGTGACCTTGTTCCTGAGCACCCGGATGGGCATGGCCTCCTTGCCCAGCAGCAGGGTGGCGTCGCACCCGCAGGAGCACAGGTCCTCCTTGAAGAACCCGGGCACCGGGCATTCCGCGGTGGCCACGAACCGGGTGCCCATCTCCACGCCTTCGGCGCCCAGGGCGAACGCGGCGGCCACGCCGCGCGCGTCCGCGATGCCGCCGGCCGCGATCACGGGGATGTCCAGGGCGTCCACCAGTTGCGGTACGAGGCACATGGTGGTGATGTTCTCGCGCCCGACGTGCCCCCCGGCTTCGTAGCCCATGGCGATCACCGCGTCGACTCCGGCGTCGGCGGCCTTTTTGGCCAGCTTGAGGCTGGACACCTTGTGGATCACGGTGAGCCCGGCCTGCCTTGCCCGGTCCATGATCTTCGCCGGATTCCCCGCCGAGGTGGTGATGGCTTTGACCCCCATGTCGATGGCCGCCTCAAGAGCGTCGTGCGCATTGGGCCGGTACACGGGGATGTTGACGCCCACGGGGCGGTCGGTGATGGCCCGGGCCTTTTCGATCTCGGCGCGGATGTCCGCCGGGTCGTCCAGCCCGCTGGCCGCGATCTGGCCGAATCCGCCGCACGCGGAGACCGCGCCGGCCATCTCGCCCAGGGTTATCATGCGCATGGGCCCCAGGATGATCGGATACCGTGTCCCCAAGAGCCCGGACACGCGCGTGCTCCATTGGTTATTGCTGGAATTTCGCATACTGTTCCTTGAGTTCGGATTTTTTCACCTTCATGGTGGCGGTCATGGGAAGCTCGTCCACGAACCTGACGTGCCTGGGGTGCTTGTACCGGGCCACCTTGCCCTGCAGATAGTCCAGGACCTCCTGCTCGGTCATTTCCTGGCCCGGGGCCAGCAGCACGAAAGCCATGCCGGTCTCGCCCCACTTGTCGTCCGGCACGCCGATGATGGCGCAGTTGGCCACCTTGGGATTGCTGGCGATCACCTTCTCCACCTCGGCAGGGTACACGTTCTCGCCGCCGGACCGGTACATGTCCTTGGCGCGGTCAACGATGTAGAGGTAGCCCTCCTCGTCCATGTAGCCGAGATCGCCCGTGTCCAGAATGCCGTTGACGACGGTGCGGGCCGTCTGTTCGGGCAGGTTCCAGTACCGGGTCATGACCGTGGGGCCCTTGGCCAGGATCTGCCCGATCTCTCCCGGAGGCAGTTCCCTGCCGTTCTTGTCGCCGATCCAGACGTGGGTGAAGAAACCGGGCTTTCCGATGCTGCCCATCTTGCGCTGCACGTCGTCTCGGGGCAACAGGGTCATGGCGGAGTTCTCGGTCTGGCCGAACCCCTGCTGCATGTACAGGCCGCGCCTGGACAGCTCCTCGAACAGGGAGGGCGGGGTGCGCTCCCCGCCGCCCACCACGGTGCGGACCGTGGACACATCCACCTGGTCCAGCTTGCCGGACTCGAGGATCATGCGCCACATGGTGGTGAGGGCGAAAACCACGCTGCCCCGGTACCGCTGGATGTCCTCGGCGAACTGGTCCGGGTCGAAGCCCATGCGCATGACCATGGTGAGACCGCCGAACAGGGTGGGTGTGGCCACGATGAACAGGCCGCCGGAATGGAACAGCGGCATCTGCGCCACCACCACGTCGTCGGGCATGGCCGCCATGTAGGTCAACACCTGCATGCACTTGAAGTAGGTCTGCCCGTGGGACAGCACCGCGCCCTTTGGATTGCCCGTGACTCCGGAGGTGTACACGATGGCCAGGTCGTCGTCCATCTCCACCGGTTTGTCCGGCGTGGGCTCCGTGACGGGCTGGTCGTCGGAACCCGCATGGTAATCCTCGGCCCAGTCCGGGCATGCGGGCATGGCCGGGTTGTTGCCGCGCAGGTAGACGAACTTGTCCTCCTCCACGGTGAGGCGGGAGCGGATGAGGTCGATGCTGCCCAGAAACGAGTCGTGGAACAGGATCATGCGCGAACCGCAGTCGTTGATCTGGTACTCCAGCTCGGGGCCGACGAGCCGCCAGTTCAGGGGTACGAACACCAGGCCCAGCTTTGCCGCCGCGAAATAGGCCTCCAGGAATTCCATGCAGTTGAGCATGAGGACGCACACGCGGTCGCCCTTTTTCATCCCCTTTTTCTGGAAGTAATGCGCGCACCGGTTCACGCCTTCATTCAGTTGTCCGTAGGTGTACTTTTCGTCCTCGAAGATCACCGCCGGCTTGTTCGGGACCATGGAGGCCCGCTTTCTTGTTATGTAACCGACATCCCATTGTACCGACATCCTGTTTTGCTCCTTTCACCTTGTCTGATCGGGCCGGTGGCCCTGTTTGCATTCCGTTTTATCAGCCTGTTGAAAAACGCGATCTGCGGTGTTGCGCTTCATTTCTCGTCGATGCAGCGTACCGTAAGTACGCCTTACTCCTCGAAATTCGCGCGCCTTGCATCTCATCGTTTTTTAACAGGCTGCAAATTCCGAGTTTTTCAACGGGCTGTTATGTCCCGGAAGGTCCTGCGGGTCCCCGTCCGCCGTCCCTCCGCCACTCGGCCGGCCCGCTCCTCCGGGCTCCGCGCCGATGTGCGTGATTCGTTTTGCCGCACCCGGTCGGCGGCACGGATCAGCCCCGGCCCTGCTCCCTCGCCTCGATGACGGCGCGGGCCAGTTCCGGCAGGACCTCGCCGGCCCTGCCCTGGACGAAAACGTCCGCGTGGGGCGTGAGGGCGCTCTGTTCCGGGTTCACCTCCACGACGAACGAGCCGTTGCGCGCCGCCCGGATGGGCAGGGACGCGGCCGGGTGCACCACACCGGAAGTGCCGGCTATGAGCATCCACCCCGCCCTGTCCACGGCCGCCGCGGCCTGGGGCAGGTCCTGGACCGCTTCCCCGAACCCCACGAAATCCGGCCGAACCATACCGTTGCACTCCGGGCACCTGGGCAGGACCTCGGCGATGCGATCCAGGGAAAACCCGCGCACCGTGTCGATGACCTGTTTGGCGAACGCGAAATACTCGTCCCGCGCCGGACGGTCCCTCTTGCCGCAGGACATGCACCGCATGCGGTACACGTTGCCGTGCAGCTCGAACAGGGTCCGTGTTCCGGCCCTGCCATGGAGGTCGTCCACGTTCTGGGTGACCACCGCCGCCAGCGCCCCGGCCTCCTCCAGGTCGGCCAGCGCCTTGTGTCCCGGGTTGGGCGCGGAGTTTTCCAGCGCCCCGAAAAACCCGGTCAGAATCTCGGGCGCCTTGTCCGGATGCGCGGCCAGCACGCCCAGCATTCCGCCGCCGTCGCCCTCGGCGTACGTGTCCCACAACCCGCCCCGGTCGCGGTAGGTCATGATCCCGCTTTCCGCCGAGATTCCCGCGCCGGTGAGCGCCACCCCCGGCGCCAGGGACGCCACCCGTCTGGCTATGTCCGCGTATTCAGCCATGTCCCGGTCATTTCCCCGTGAAGTTCGGTGTCCGTTTTTCCAAAAAGGCCATCTGCCCTTCCTTGAGGTCCTCGGAATTGAAACTGTCCCGTATCAGCTGCTCCGCCTCCAAAAGGTCGTCGCCCTCCAGCGCCGCGGTGTTGCCCATCATGTTCAATATCCGCTTCATCCCCTTGAGGGAAAGCGGTGCGTTTTTCGCTATGGTGGCGGCCAGGTCGTACGTGTACTCGCGCAGGTTGTCCCTGGGCACGATGTGGTCCATGACGCCCAGCTCCCGGACCTCCCCGGGCACGAAGGTCCTGGCCGTGAAAAACAGTTCCCTGGTTTTGGCGAATCCCAGCGCCTCCACGAACTGGCGCAGGCCCTCGGGATGGTAGATGAGGCCTAGCTTTGCCGGCGGCATCCCGATCTTCACGTCGTCCGCGGCGATCCGCATGTCGCAGCACACGCACATGTTCAGGCCCGCGCCGAACGCGTAACCGTTCAGCATGGCGATGGTGGGGTATGGGAAGTTCCTGACCCCGTTGAGCGCCAGTTCCAGGGGATTGTGCTCCCGCAGGATCTTCTCCATCTCCGGGTCCACGTCCGTGGGTATGGAGCCTATGTCGAAACCCGAGGAGAACGAACGGTCGCCGCCGCCGGTGATGATGAGGCACCGCACCTCGTCGCCCCGCGCCCACTCTTCCAGCTGGAGATGCATCTTCACCAGCAGCTCGGGGGACAGCGCGTTCTTGCGCTCGGGCCTGTTGAAGGCGAGGGTGCCCACGTAATCCTTCTTCTCCACCAGCAGCATGTCTTCGCTCATTCACTCTCTCCCTGTGGGTGGTTCACTACATGCTCATCCTGGACACTGCTTTCATTTTGATTCCGGCTAGTTCGTAACTTGATGTTAATGTCGTGTCGTGAAAAACCTGCTGACGAAAATTGATATATACATCTCTCTTGGTGTTTTTTGGCGCAAACGACAAATGCATAGTCTATTGAGTTAAATGCTTTTTCATCATTGAGTTTGTTTACTAATTCTGGTGATACTTCGTCTTTTTCTTCTATGCCCAACCCTCGCAATGGCCAAGCATCATATATTAATAACCAATTTTGTTCGAATGTATCAAATTCTCGTTTATTAATCTTATTGATCTTTCTTTGTATGGCGTGGATAATCGAATCTATCCATATATTCTCGTCTTCCCTGCCAACAGTAAAATCCATAGATGGATTTGGGCGTAATATTCGATTTTTAATGACTGAAGTTGATGTTAGACTGTCATTGGGCCGAATAGTGGGTACAGAGAATCCATCTCCAATATCTTCACCCTGATCACGAAACTTTTTCCTTATTGCCTGTTCTTTGGCATAGTCCTCGGAAGTGGCATCAGTATGTTCTATTCCGATATGTATATTACCTGTTTTTAGTAAAAAGTCTGGGCTTTCACGCTTGCATAAAATAGTTGGATATTTGATCAGGTCACTTAGGATCAAACCCGCAAGAAGATGAAAAACACAATAAATTTCCCTATGTTCTGTTGTTCTCCCATCATCTCTCCGAGGTACTGAAATATCCGCGGCAGACAGTTTATTCACTAGTTCTTCTTGGTTTTCCGCTTGCAGTATCATTTCCCTCGTCCTACCGGACTTTTACCGGGCCTCCATGTTCCTTTTTTGGGGTCGACAGCCGCAATGTTGGGTCCGTCCGCGCTTTGCGCGTCCTTGACCCAACCTACTTCCTGAGCCTGTGCCGCCCCTCCGGGGCGGGTCCGGGGGAAAAACCCGTTGGGTTTCGGCACGCGCCGTGGGCGCGGCCTCTACCCAACCTACGCAATGTGATTCGGCGCCGGTCATACAAGGTTGGGTCAAGACTCCGCGAAGCGGGGCGGACCCAACATGACGGTTGGCTCGGGGCGTCACTCGAACTCGGCCAGCCGGTCCTTTTTCGGGGCCCGGGCCACGTCCAGCACCTGGATGTCGTAATGCAGCTCCCTGCCGGCCCACGGGTGGTTTTTGTCCAGCCAGACCCAGTCGTCCAGGATACCGATCACGGTGTAGGGCTCGCCCTCGTCCGTGTCGCTGGTCTTTTTCCGGTACGTGCTTCCCACCTCGGCCGGCAGGTCGGGCAACTCGTCCTTTCGCACCCGGACCACGGCGTCGGGATCGCGCTCGCCATACGCATCTTCAGGGGAAAGGACGATCTCCAGCCGGTCTCCGGGGTCCGCGCCCGCCAGTTGCTGGTACAACGCGGAGGGAAACAGGTCCTGGCCGAACACGAACTTGTCGGGGGTGCTCTCGTGGATGTCGTCCAGCACCTCGCCCTCGGCGTCGGTCACGACGTACGTCGCGGTGATCACGGTGTCCTCGCCCGCCTGCATCACACCCCCTGTCCCAGGTCCAGTATGGGCCGGGCCTCGGTGACCTCGAAGAGCACCAGGTGCTTGAGCATGTTGGCCGCGTTGCCGATGCGCGCCTTCAGCCCCTGCCATACCTCGTCGAACCGTTCACCCGAGTCCTGGATGGAGGCCACCTTGAGGTAGATGCGGGCGCCCGCGTCGGCCAGCTCCATGCCGGCCTTGCCGTGCGGGATGATGACCACCGCGGCGTATGGATTGGCCTTGAGGTTTTCGCAGGCCCGGTTGTCGCCCAGCATCATCATCAAGCCCTGGTCGCCGTCCAGCATCACCGAGCCGTACACGCCCACGTTCACCCTGCCGTCCGCGTCCGACGTGGCCAGCACGTTGGTGCGCTCGTGGCTTCCCAACAGATTTTTCACCTTGTCGCTCAGTTCCATCCGGCCTGTTCCTTTCCTGTGTTCGGGTTCGCCCCGGCGAAGGCCGGGGCCCAGGTGCACGGAATGCGTTGAATCCAATGAATCGAGTAGGTTGGGAGGTTCTTGCGCAACGCGCAAGGTTCACCCAACAATCCTGTTTTGGAGCACCGAACGCCCTGATTTCGACATGCCCCGTACACCTGGGTCCCCGCTTTCGCGGGGATGACGACCGGTTGTCGCAGGTTGGGTCAAGACCCCGCGAGGCGGGGCGGACCCGACATGCCCCGTACACCTGGGTCCCCGCTTTCGCGGGGATGACGACCGGTTGTCGCAGGTTGGGTCAAGACCCCGCGAGGCGGGGCGGACCCGACATGCCCCGTACACCTGGG
>JBKHBM010000121.1:0-14080 GCA_046542385.1 Desulfatibacillaceae bacterium
GGCGTCAGAGCCCGGCCGGCGTACTTCAGTACAGCCGGCAGGTCTCTTCCTTGCAACCGCACCACCTGAGATCGCTCACGGATCCAGGTGTAACCCACTGCTGCACCGGGAAAGGCCGAAACATGAAACGAATTTGCGTGATCGACGGACAGGGCGGCGGCATCGGCTCGGTCGTCATAAAACGGCTCAAGGAGGCCCTGGGCGAAAGCGTGGAGATACTGGCGCTGGGCACCAACGCCATCGCCACGGCCCAGATGCTCAAGGCCAAGGCCAACCGGGGCGCTTCCGGGGAAAACGCCATCGTGCGCACCTCGGCCACGGCGGACGTGATCATAGGCCCCATCTCCATCGTGCTGGCCAATTCCATGATGGGAGAGGTCACGCCGGCAATGGCGGAGGCCGTGGCCGGATCGCGGGCCCGCAAGATGCTTTTGCCCCTCACCCAGGAAAATGTCGAGGTGGTGGGCAATCCCCGGCTTCCCCTGCCGGAGCTGGTGGACTGCCTGTTGCAGGAGTACCTCAAGGACATTATCCGTTGAAAGGAGGACTTACACAATGTGTGAAGCCAATGCGTACCTGATGAAGGAAGACGGCGAGGAACTGATCATGGAGGCCGTGGACACGGTGGAACCCGAGGACGGCGGCATACGGATCACCAACATCTTCGGCGACCAGA
Organism: Desulfatibacillaceae bacterium; assembly: GCA_046542385.1. GTDB lineage: Bacteria > Desulfobacterota > Desulfobacteria > Desulfobacterales > Desulfatibacillaceae > JBKHBM01. Next base: position 677 of record JBKHBM010000121.1, read on the forward strand.
AGTTTCTGCGCGCCACCGTGCATTCATTGTCCCTGGTGGACCACAAGGTCTACTTCAAGGAGGCCTGACAAGACCGCCGCGCCGGTAAGCCCGGTAACGCCGGGCCGGCCGGCCGCACAAGGCCCCTCAGGCGGAGGGTGCGGACCCGGTGCGGGACCGCGCCCTGTTTTCCGGCGGCAGCGGGCCTCACCCTTATGGTATCACGGGCGCGATGAAGGTAACCCTCGCCAAAACCGCGGGATTCTGCATGGGCGTGCGCCGTGCCGTCGAGATGGTGATCGACACGGCGAATCGCGCGGGAGAACCCGTGTACACGTACGGCCCGCTGATCCACAATCCCCAGGTGATGGAGATACTCCGGGAAAAGGGGGTTTCCGTCCTGGAGGAGATTCCGGAAACCGGGCGGGGAACGGTGCTGATCCGGGCCCACGGAGTCACCCCCGGAGTCAAGGAACGCCTCGTGGCCGCCGGTTTCGACGTGCTGGACGCCACTTGCCCGCGTGTGACCAAGGTCCAGGTCCTCATCAGGCGCCACGTGGAAAAGGGCTACCTGCCGATCATCGCGGGCGACGCGGACCACCCCGAGGTTACCGGCCTGCTGGGCCACTCCGGCGGAAAAGGCGTGGTGGTGAGCGCGCCGGAGGACGTGGACCGTTTACCGGACGCCGACAAGGTCCTGGTGGTGGCCCAGACCACCCAGGACATGGCCGGTTTCGATCGCATCCGCGAAAGGATCGTGGAGCGCTGGCCCGACGCCAGGGTCCACAACACCATCTGCGACTCCACGCGCAAGCGCCAGGAGGAGGCCCTGGCCATGGCCGGAGACGTGGACGTGATGATCGTGGTGGGGGGCAAAAACAGCGGCAACACCCAGCGCCTGGCCCAGGTCGCGGCCAGGTCGGGTGTGCCCACGTACCACGTGGAGACCGCGGAGGAGATCGATCCCGCGGACGTCGCCAGAGCCCGACGCGTGGGGGTGACCGCCGGGGCGTCCACACCCAACTGGATCATCCGGGCCGTCCGGCGGGGACTGGAGCACCCCGCGCACCTGAAAGGCGACTGGCGGGGCACGGCGTTTTCCGTCCAGCGTTTTTTGGTGATCACCAATTTGTACGTGGGGCTGGCCGCTGCCGCGCTGGCCGGAGCCAGCGCGATGTACATGGGCGCCTCGCCCAGGCTGCCTGCCGTCGTCATCGCCTTCTGCTACGTGCTGTCCATGCACATAGCCAACAATTTCATCGGGGCCAACGCCATCAGGTACAACGACCCGGACCGCGCCCATTTCTACGACCGCCACAGGGTTCCGCTGCTGGCCCTTGCCGTGGTCGCGGGCGTGGCTGCCGTGCTCACCGGAACCATGCTCGGCACCGCCCCCTTTCTCATCCTGCTGGTGATGATGACCCTGGGACTCCTGTACAACGTGCGCATCGTGCCCGCGCGTTTTGGCTCGCGCTACATCCGCATCCGCGCCATACCCGGTTCCAAGGCTGTTCTGATTGCGGTCGCCTGGGGCGTGGTGTGCGCCTTGCTCCCGGCCCTGGCCCTGCCCGGTCCTCTGACGCCGCTGCAGGTCTACGTGTTCGTCTGGGCCACGTCGATGGTGTTCGTCCGGTCCGCCTTCTTCGACGTCCTGGACGTTCAGGTGGACCGGATGGTGGGGCAGGAGACTTTTGCCACATGGCTGGGGGAAGTCTCCACGAGGAGGATTCTGGCCGGAGTCATCATCGCCCTGTTCCTGGCCGAACTGGCCGGCGCGGCAGCCGGCTTCACGCCGGGACTGGGATACTGGCTGCTGCCCTGCCCCGTGATCTACGCCGCCATCATAAGGGCGCACCGGCTCGACATCCTGCATCCCGGTTATCGCCTGGAATTCCTCGTGGAAACCAACATCGTCCTGGCCGGGGTGATCGCCCTCTTCCGGGGCCTCCTTGCCTGATTCCAGCCCGGCTGTCCTCCGGTGAACCTTCGGTATGAAGCGACAACTCCGGAACCGGAGACGCCCGTGCCTCCGGGGCGCGCGCAGGGCAGGCCGATCAGCGGCGTCCCTCCGAAGTGGGGAATTGTTCCGCCTGACCCATGGCCGCGGCTTTCGCGCCCGATCTAATCCCTCAGAATGCACTCCGCGACGTGGGGGGCCATGCTCTTTTGCATGTGCTCCAGCTCGTCGTGACCGAAGCACCGGGCCGTGGCGAAGTCCCGGTCCAGGACGCGGTCGGGCACGAACTGCTGCAGCGCCCATCTCTTGGCGCCGGAGAGCTCAGGGCCCAGCAGGTCGATCACCTCGTCGTTCACCAGCGGGGACACGCAGGTGGTGCGGAACTCGTACTCGCCGTCCCAGGCCAGGAGCATGCGGATGCTCTGCTTGATGGCCCCGGGGCCGCAGTGGGCGCCCACGGTTTCCGGGTAGTTGTCGGGCAGGGTCTTCACGTCCATGGCCACGTAGTCGGCCAGGTTGCGGCGCAGCACCTCGGCCAGTATCTCTGGCCGGCTTCCGTTGGTGTCCAGCTTGACCAGGTAGCCCATGTTGCGCACCGTGGCCATGAAGTCCGTGAGGTCCGGCTGCAGGGTGGGCTCCCCGCCGGAGATCACCACGCCGTCCAGGAAGCCCGCCCGGGCTTCCAGGAAGTCCAGCACCACGTCCTGGCTCACCGACGGGTCCGGGTTGCCCTTCACCAGCTGGGGATTGTGGCAGTAGGGGCAGCGGAAGTTACAGCCCGCCGTGAACACCACCGCCGCGATCTGGTCCGGATAGTCGATCAACGATGTCTTCCGGATGCCGCCGAATTGCATGCCACGTACCCCCCTTCTGTCCCGCGCGCCACGGGATTCCGCCTGGCAGCACCGTCATGGACCCGGTCCGGCGCGGACGTCTCTGGTCCGCCGCCGACAAGGGCCGGTGGTGCGCCATGTCGTCCATGTATATGAAATCGGAAGCCGGGCGGCTGCTTCAGTGCCGGCCGCCCTGCATATTGTCGGATTCGCCGTCTTGCCGGCCTGTTGAAAAACGCGATCCGCTTTCTGGCGGGCCGCCGATTTCGCGTCTTTCAACGGCCTCCTACGCCACGGAGAAGGTCCTTCGCATGCCGAACTCGGCCTGCTTGCCGTCGTTCCACTGGCCCACGGGCCTCAGGTACCCCACCACCCGGGAATAGACTTCGCACTCGTCGCCGCAGGTCGGGCACACGTGCTGCTCGCCCTTGATGTATCCGTGGGACGGGCACACGGAAAAGGTCGGGCTCAGCGTGAGATAGGGCAGCTTGTAGTTGGACGTGATCTTTTTGAGCACGTTGCGCACCGCCTTGGTGCTGGACACCTGCTCACCCAGAAAAATGTGCAGGACCGTGCCGCCCGTGTACCTGGACTGCAGTTCGTCCTGCAGGGAGAGAGTCTCGAACAGGTCGTCCGTGTAATCCACGGGAAGCTGGGTGCTGTTCGTGTAGAACGGTGACGCGCCCCGGGCCACCTCCTGCTCGTTGGCGCACAGGATCTCCGGGTAGCGCCTCTTGTCCATGCGGGCCAGCCGGTAGGAGGTGCCCTCGCCGGGAGTGGCCTCGAGGTTGAACATCTCCCCGGTCTCCTCCTGGAGCACGGCGAGCCGCTCGCGGATGTAGTCCAGGCACTGCACGGCGAACTCGCGGCCCGTGTCGCTGCCGATGTCCGCGCCCAAAAGGTTGATGCAGGCCTCGTTCATGCCGATTATGCCGATGGTCGAGAAGTGGTTGGTCCAGAACTTCCCGGAGCGCTCCTTGACGTCCCTCAGATAGAACTTGGAATAGGGGTACAGGTTCTTGTCCGTGAAATGTTCCAACACCTTGCGCTTGAGCATCAGGCTGCGCGCGGCCACGTCCAGGAACTCGTCCAGCCGGCTGTAGAAATCAGGCTCGCTCGTGGCAACGTAGCCCAGCCTGGGCATGTTGATGGTGACCACGCCGATGGAGCCCGTAAGCGGGTTCGCACCGAACAGGCCGCCGCCGCGCTTTTGCAGCTCGCGGTTGTCCAGGCGCAGGCGGCAGCACATGGAGCGGGCGTCCTCCGGGGACATGTCCGAGTTCACGAAGTTGGAAAAGTACGGAATGCCGTACTTGCCGGTCATCCGCCAGATGGGCTCCAGCGTGGGATTGTCCCAGTCGAAGTCCGGCGTGATGTTGTAGGTCGGGATGGGGAAGGTGAACACGCGTCCCTTGGCGTCGCCCTCCATCATGACCTCGGCGAAGGCCCGGTTCAGCACGTCCATCTCCTCGCGGAATTCGCCGTAGGTCTCGGACTGATACTCGCCGCCGATGATGATCGGGGAATCGGCCAGGGTCGATGGCGGCACGAGGTCCATGGTGATGTTCGTGAACGGCGTCTGGAAACCGACCCGGGTCGGAATGTTGATGTTGAACACGAACTCCTGGAGCGCCTGCTTGACATCGCGGTAGTCCAGCCCGTCGTACCGGATGAACGGCGCGAGCAGGGTGTCGAAGTTGGACAGGGCCTGCGCCCCGGCGGCCTCGCCCTGCAGGGTGTAGAAAAAGTTCACCACCTGGCCCAGGGCGGAACGCAGGTGCTTGGGCGGCGCGCTCTCCACCTTGCCGGAAACTCCCTTGAAACCCTGTAGCAGGACGTCCTTGAGATCCCATCCCACGCAGTAGATGGACAACAGGGACAGGTCGTGCACGTGGATGTCGCCGTTCTTGTGGGCGCGGCGAACTTCGGGCGGATAGATGCGGTTCAACCAGTACTCGGAGGTGACTCCGGAGGAGATGTAATTGTTCAACCCCTGGAGGGAATAGCACATGTTGCTGTTTTCCTTGATCTTCCAGTCCAACTGGTCGATGTAGTGCTCCACCAGGTCCACGTTCGCCTTGGTGGTGATCTGCCGCAACTGGTTGTGCTGCTCCCGGTACAGGATGTAGGCCTTGGCGGTCTGGTAAAACGGCGAGTCCAGCAGAACACGCTCCACGATGTCCTGGATCTCCTCCACCTCGGGCGCCGGACCCAGACGAATCTCATGGGCCAGCGTCAGAACCCTCAGCGTCATCTTCCTGGCTTCCCGGTGCGTGAATTCGCCAGTCGCCTGGCCGGCTGCCGCGATGGCGCTGGTGATTTTGGTGGAATCAAAGGAAACAACCCTGCCATCGCGTTTTTTGATCTGGTCGAACATAAGCACCTCGCGCCGATGATCTTTTGGTGAACACTGACAAGGGAGATTCGGGACAGACATCCCCTGTTGCGGCGAAAAGCCTCCCGTGGGCGTTGGAAGCCCTCTTTCCACCGCGGCAACAAACCGCCATTTGTTGAGTTTCATGTAATGATGGGACGGAAGGTACCACAACATATGGTGCGAGTCAACAACAAATGTCCCGCATGTTGTATTTTTCACAGAACGGCCAAGAACCCCGCCATTCGCGGGACACAGGGTTTGCCAAACCGGAAAAACCCGACGACGGAGGCCTGCCCCCACGCCGGCATGGTTTTTTGCGGAACAACCACTACATCCTGTGTGGGGACGCCGGGAGCGGGCGATGGAAAAGGACGCCCCGGAAGAGTCCGGACCGGCGGGTCATGCCTGGGGAGGGGCGGCGCGCCTGGCCACGATGGTGAAGGTGGAGCCGATGCCGGGTACGCTCTCCACGTCGAGTCGGAACCCGTAGGACTCCAGTATGCGGTAGACAATGGACAGGCCCAGGCCGCTGCCCTTGGGCTTGGTGGTGAAAAACGGGTCGAAGAGCTGCTGCATGACGTCTTCGGGTATGCCCGAGCCGTCGTCGCGAACGCGGATGAACACCTGGTTGTCCCCCATGGTGCCGCTGACCACCTCGACGCGCCCGGCGCCGGAGGTGGCTTCGGCAGCGTTCAACAAAAGGTTCCACAATACCTGCTTGAGGTGGGACGGGTCCATTTCGATCCAGAGGCCCGGAGTGTAGTCGGTCTGCAAGTCAATGCGCCCCTTGGACAGGGTGTCCCTTTTGAACAGTTCGACGCACTCGGAGATCACCTGTTTTACGTTCATCTTCATGGGGTTCGGGGAAACCGGCCGGGAGAATTCCAGGAATTCGGTGACCAGCGTGTTCAGTCGATTGGCCTCCCGGAGGATGATCTGCATGAGCCGCACCTCGGCCGAGTCTTCCGGTGCGTCGAGGCGGAGCATTCGCACCGAACCCACCAGGGCGGCGAGCGGATTCTTGATTTCGTGGGCCAGGCGGGCCGACATCTCGCCGACGGCGGCCATTTTCTCCACCCGTTTCATGTGTTCCCGGACGGCCTTGAGTTCCCGTTTGGTGAGTCGTTCCTGCTCGGACAGGAGGCTGGCCAGCATGGCCACCAGAAAGCATCCCATGGTGGTCATGATGATTTTGAACAGGACCCGGTTCCAGTCAGCCTCCATCAGGATCTGCGAGGAAGCGGGATGAAACGGGGTGATTATGCCGAAGTATTCGAGGTCGAGCATGACCCCGTACTGGATGCTGCACAGGGCGGCTATCACCAGGGTGCCGCGGCGTCGCACAAAGATGCTGGAGTAGGTGACGACCACCAGGTAGAGAAAGGAGAACACGCTGAAGTAGCCGCCTGTCACGTAGATGATCGCGGAAATCTGGACGGTGTCCAGGATCAGCTGCAGATAGGTGTAAGGGGCCAGGGGGACGCGTCCGAAAAGGGCCGCATACACGAAGGTGAGGATATAGGTGCCGGCGATGATGCCGTAGAGCATGAGCAGGGAGGGTTCCGTGACCGAGGTCTTCTCCTGCCATGTCACCAGAATGGTTGCGCCCAGAAGCAGGGTGGTGAACAGCACCCGCAGAAACATCAGCCACTGCAGGCGTATCCGTATTTCCTCGTCGGAGGCCAGGGGCTCGATGAGGCCCGGATTTTTTGCTGGATGGGCTGGCAGCATTCACCGTCTCCGGTAAGCGGGACGCAGAAAAAACGCCGGCAGGGGCGTGCAGGCGGCAGCCCCTCCGGCGCTTTCGGGTTGGCGGTGCGTTCAATTCCCGGGCATGTGTCGAATCAGCCGACCGCGCCGGCGATCTTGAAGATCGGCAGGTACATGGACACGACCAGTCCGCCGATGGTGACGCCCAGAAACACCATCATGAAAGGCTCGATCATGGCCGTTAGGTTTTCGACGGCCTGGTCCACCTCCTTGTCGTAGAAGTCCGCGATCTTCTCGAGCATGGTGTCCAGGGCCCCCGTCTGCTCGCCGACCGAGATCATCTGGACCACCATGGAGGGGAAAACGCCGGTTTCGGCAAGTGGGTCGGCCATGGTGCGGCCCTCCATGATGCCGTTGCGAACCCGGTAGATGGATTCCTCGATGACCACGTTGCCCGCTGTTTTGGCGACGATGTCCAGGGCCTCGATGATGGCGACGCCCGAGGAGAGCATGGTGCCCATGGTCCGGGTGAACTTGGCCACGGCGACCTTGCGGAGCAGCGGGCCGAATACCGGCATTTTCAATGACACGTCGTCCAGGATGGCCTTGCCCTTTTCGGTCTTCTTGAAACGATTGAACGCTATGACGAGTACCACAACGCCGCCGATAATCAGGTAGAATTTGCCTTTGACGAAGTCGGAGAGGTTTACCACGATCTGGGTGGGCACGGGCAGCGCGGACCCGAAGTCCGCGAACATCTTCTGGAAGACCGGGATGACGAACACCAGGATGACGAGGACCACCAGGATGGCGATGGCGATGACGATGATCGGGTAGGTGAGTGCTCCCTTGACCTTGCCCTTTAGTTCGGCGGCCTTTTCCATGTACGCGGCCAAACGCTGGAGGATGGTATCCAGGATACCACCGACCTCGCCGGCCGCCACCATGTTGACGAACAGGTCGTCGAACTGGTCAGGGTACTTGCGCAGTGCGTCGGCCAGGGTGGAGCCGCCCTCAACGGAATTCTTGATGTCCTTGAGGACGGCCTTGAAGGTTTTGTTGTCCTGCTGGGAGTGCAGAATCTCCAGGCACTGGATCAGGGGCAGTCCCGCGTCGATCATGGTGGAGAACTGCCTGGCGAAGATGATGACGTCGGTCTGCTGGACCTTGGGCTGGAGCCAGGAGACGTTCTCGAACAGGTCCTTGGGCTTTTGCTTGATCTTGGTGGGCTGGACGTTCAGGCGGCGCAGGTGAAGGCGCACCGCGTTCTCGTCCGGAGCCTCGATCTCGCCCTTCTGTTGCTGGTTCTTCTTGTTTTTGCCTTCCCAGATGTAAACCGGCATGCTTTTCCTCCGTGTCCGAAAGGCGCGGTCCGCGTCAGCGCACCGCCCGGTGGAACACCCCTCTCGGCAACCGTTGGCTCACGATTTTTTCTTCATTCGTCAACTCTTCAACGTGCGCACGCACGCATTTTTCGTCCAGGCCCAGAAAACGCGCCATGTCTTCCACCGTGCAGGGCCGCCTTCGTATGGTGGCCATTATGCGCTCCCGGGGATCGCCGCCGTCTCCGTCCCGGACCCTGGCCGTGGTGTCTGCCAGGATCTCGGCCCCACCCAGTTCGCGGGCGATTTCAAGCAACCTTTTTGCTCCGACGGGCTGGACGCCGGCTTCGGTCCCGGGCCGGTCCAGGGTATTGAGTTGCACCCGGTGCGGCCCTATGGCGTCGACGGCCTCGCGAATCCGGGCGATTTCCTCCGGAGAATCATTGATGCCGGCGGCGACGAAAACCTCGATAAGCAGTTCGCCCCCGTAGTTCCGGGCAAAGGACTCAAGCCCGGTTGTCATTTGGTCGGGCGACAGTCCCGGCGCGGGACGATTCAACGCCTGGAACACGTCGGCGGTCACCGCGTCAATGGAGGCGCAGACCAGGTCCACCTCCATGGCGTCGGCGCGGACGTCGGGAAGATGGAACAGGGTTCCGTTGGTCAACAGTGCGGTCCGATACCCGGGATGGCGGTCATGGATGTGTCTGGCCACCAGTCCGAGACCCGAGTGCAGGGTGGGTTCGCCGGACCCGGAAAAGGTCACGTGATCCAGGCTCGGGCGGCGACCCAGGTAATCGTCCAGCTCAGCCAGCACATTCGCGGTGGGCACATATTCCGCCCGCCGGGTGGTGAGCCGCGAGGTGGCTCCGCATTCACAGTACACGCAGTTCAGCGTGCAGGTTTTATGCGGGACCAGGTCCACTCCCAGGGAAACCCCGAGCCTTCTGGAAGGGACCGGACCGAAAAGATGGTTGGGTGCCAACGTACTCACACAAAGCCGCGTGTTTTCACGGCATGGTCCTTGATTGGTGACTGAAAACCCGCTTTGGCGGACTTCCTTGCAAGAAACGGTTCCGAGTGTAGTACCAAATCGGTCACAAATCAAGCCAAACCACCAAGAATAGTTGAGAAAATCAATGTATTGCCGCCTGTTCGCCCCGAATTGCCCTTGCCCGGGGCGAACCATTGTCATATTATCCGACATCAGGGTGGCCCATGTCCACTGTTTTTTACGGGAAATTGCGTGAAATCCGACACATAGGCCAGCATTCCCGGCCTGGCCTCCACCAGGCCGGACAGTGTGCCCCGATCCGAACAGGTCACCCGCGAATTTGCGACATCCCCGGAGGAAACCAGCATGATTTATCTCGACTACAACGCGACCTCGCCCGTGGACCCCGCGGTTCTGGAAGCCATGCTCCCGTTTTTCACCACCGAGTTCGGCAATCCCTCGAGCGGCTACCCCCCGGGAAGGAGGGCGAAACAGGCCCTGGAGGATGCCAGGGAGAAGGTGGCGCGGGCGATTGGCGCAAAGCCCGGAGAAGTCGTGTTCACCAGCGGCGGCACCGAATCCAACAACATGGTTTTCAAGGGGATGCCACGCACCAGAAACGGTGGTCCGGCCCACTTCGTCACCACCAGGATAGAACATCCCGCCGTCACCAATCCCTGCATCCACCTGGTGGAACGTGGCATGGAGGCGGATTTCGTTCCCGTGGACGGCTTGGGCATCGCCCACCCGGAGGACCTGCGCCGTGCGCTCGGGCCCAATACGGTACTGGTGTCCATAATGCACGCCAACAACGAAACCGGCGCGGTTCAACCGGTCTCCGAGGTGGCGGCCATCGCCCGAAGCGCGGGCGTGTACACACATACCGACGCAGCCCAGTCAGTGGGCAAGATCCCGACCAACGTGGACGCCCTGGGCGTGGACTTTCTGACCATAGCCGGGCACAAGGTCTACGCACCCAAGGGTATCGGGGCCCTGTACATCCGGGAGGGCGCGGAACTGACTCCTCTCATGCACGGGGCGGCCCAGGAGGCGGGGCGCCGCGCGGGAACCGAAAACGTGGCGTTGGCCGTGGGTCTGGGCGTGGCCATGGAACTTGCCGCCAGGGACCTGGAGGCAAATGCGAAAAGCATGCGCGCCACCCGGGACCTGCTGCACCGGGAGCTGGCATCCCGCGTCGACGGCCTCGCCCTGAACGGCCCGGACGAGCCCAGGCTGCCCAATACGCTGAACGTGTCCTTTCCGGGTGTTGCCGGCGGCGACGTTCTGGCCGCCGCACCTGAACTGTGCGCCTCCACCGGAGCCGCCTGCCACGCCAGGGAAGTTTCCATATCCCATGTACTGGCCGCCATGGGACTGGAGAGGCAAAGGGCCGTGGGCGCCGTCCGCCTCTCCGTGGGCAGACACACCACCGGAGAGGACGTGCGCCGGGCAGCCGAAATCCTGGCCCGCGCCTGGGCAGAGGTACGCGCGGCACGGGACGCGAACGAAAACGGAGCGCCATGAATGTCATGAATATCCGAATCATTTCCGCGATCGCGGCCCTCTTTCTGCTGGCATGCCCCGGAACGATCCCGGCTGAAGCGAAGCGGACGGCGGTCGAGACCGAGGACGGCGTGAACATCGCCATAACCGGGCTTGCCACCGGCGTCGTCCGGGAGATCAGGGCGGGGGCGCCAGGGCCCAGGGGCGTGGACAGCCACGGCGGGGAAACCCGGTACATCACCGGCGGACATTACGTGGTGGAGCCCGCCCGGCGGCTGGAGTTCGCCCCCGGGGCACGGTTCGGTTTTTCCTTTCGCACCCCCTCGGCGGACGCCGTGCTGCTCCTCACCCTGGAAGCGGACATCCCCCTCGATTCAGGACATCGCAGGACCGTTTCCGCCGATTACCGGTACCGGCTGGACGACGGAGCGCCCCTGCGCATCGTGTACTGGGAATGCAGGACCCGGGGTCCCCATGCCGATGCGGCCAGGGACGGCAGGTACCGCCTTCGGCTGCTTAACCATGGCCGAGTGCTCGCCGAGGCCGCTTTCGAGCTTCACGGACCACCGCGGGGCCCCGCCGGCTTCTGACCGTATTGTTCACCTGCCGTGAGGTATAATGTCCCAGACCAGGCCGGTCATGCAAAGTCGGACATTCACTAGGGAGACTTCCCCGTAAACAATCCTCGGCCCCGGCGAGAAAAGGTGGCAAGGCATAACGTTGCCAAGGGCGGCCAAACCGGCCTTGGCAGGCCAATGTCGCGGTACAACGGTTTTTTTGTGGTCTTGCGTGACCCGGTGAGGCTCCGGGTCGAAAACCCCCGCCGATGTGCCGGCTAGTCATTGTTTGGCGGAACCGTTTGTCTTCCAGTGCAAGTCATCCCGAAACGGCACGCAATCTGCTAACCCGTTGGGTTTCGGCAACGCCCCCATCCGGGACAGGCAGAAGGCCGTATGTCCTTTCCGGGGCGAATGGTTCGCACGGCATTGACACCGAATCTCACTTCCACAAGGAGGATCCCATGAATCTCGTAAAAGGCTTTCCGTCCACCAGCCAGGACGACTACCCGCTCAACGTCACCAACATAGTGAAACACGCCAACCGGAACTTCGGACGCCAGGAGATCGTTTCCAGAAAGCACAGCGGCGCTTTTCACCGTTACACATACAACGACGCCTACAACCGCATGAAGCAGCTTGGAAACGCACTGCGCAAGCTGGACGTGCAGGTGGGCGACCGGGTGGGCGTTCTGGCATGGAACACCCATGAGAATTACGAAATCTATTTCGGCGTGCCCGGTACCGGAGCGGTCATGCTCCTGCTGAACCTTCGGCTAACGCCTCAGGATCTGGCCTGGATCATCAACCACGCCGAGGCCAAGTACATCATAGTGGACGAGACCCTGCTTCCCCTGGCCCAGGGGGTTGCGGCCAACTGCCCCACGGTAAAGGGCTACGTGGTGATCACGGACAAGGACCTCTCCGACGTCCAGACCGACCTCTCCCCGGTATACAAGTACGATGACCTGCTGGCGGCGGAAAAGCCGGATTTCGAATGGCCGCTGATGGAGGAGACGTCGGCGTATGCCGCATGCTACACCACGGGCACCACGGGACGGCCGAAGGGGGTCTACTACTCGCACCGGGACGTGTACCTCCATACGGTGACCATCGCGGCCAACGCGGAGATATCCATCCAGGACAGCTTCCTGCAGCTGGTGCCCATGTTTCACGCCCTGGGGTGGGGGCTGCCCCAGGCGGCCACCATGGTGGGAGCCAAAATCGTGTTCCCGGGCATGTATGCCCTGGACCGGCTGGGCGAACTGGCCGACATCATGGTCCAGGAGGACGTGAACGTGTCCGCGGGCGCCCCCGCGCTCTTCCTGCCCATGCTGGAGCACGTCAAGAAGATGGACAAGATGCCGGATCTTTCCGGCGCCAGGTTCCTTTCCGGCGCAACGGAGCCGCCCGTGTCCATGATGAAGGGTTACTGGGACCTCACCGGAGCGGACATCATCCACGCCTACGGCGCCACGGAAACCACCCCGCTGGTCACCGTGAACAAGCTGAAGCCCTGGCTGGGCAAGGAGCTGTCCGAGGATGACAAGTGGGACCTCCGCCGCAAGCAGGGATACACGGTGGTGGGCCTGGACATCAGGATCATCGGCATGGACGGCCAGGCCCTGCCCCATGACGGTCAGTCCTCCGGCGAAATCCAGATACGCGGCCCCTGGATCACGGGAAGCTATTACAATGCCCCGGGAAGCGAGGAGCAGTTCACCGAGGACGGGTACTGGAAGAGCGGGGACGCGGGCACCATCGACCCCGAGGGCTATCTCAAGATCACGGACCGCGTGAAGGACCTCATCAAGAGCGGAGGGGAGTGGATTTCCTCGGTGGACATGGAAAACGAAATCCTGTCGCATCCGGCCGTGCTGGAAGCGGCGGTGGCGGGCGTCACGCATCCCAAGTGGCAGGAACGGCCCCTGGCGCTGGTTGTCCTGCGTGACGAGTATAAGGACAAGGCCACGGCCGACGACATCCGCGACCACCTGGCCAGGAAGTTCGCCAAGTGGCAGTTGCCCGACGAGGTCCTTTTCGTCGACGCCATTCCCAAGACCAGCGTGGGCAAAATCGACAAGAAGGTGATTCGCGCCGAGTACAAGGATCAGTACCACCTGAATCCGTGAGCGGTCTCAGGTGGTGCGGATGCAAGGAAGAGACCTGCCG
>JBKHBM010000220.1:0-2520 GCA_046542385.1 Desulfatibacillaceae bacterium
CCGCACTGACGAGAAAACAAGCGCAACGCCGCAGATCGCGTTTTTCAACAGGCTGGTAACCCCCGGGTGATGATGCTGTGTTGGCTGCCGGAGTAAATGTTCTTCCGGACTCAGAGCATCCCGCCGGAAAGCCGGTCCATGATCCGGTTGGGCACGAGCGAGCCCACCAGTTTGTGGTTGATGACGTGGAGGATTCCGGGAATGTGTTCGGCCCGGTCCGCCCTGAGGGCGCGGACACCCTCCACGGCCACGTCGCGCGGATCGGCCAGGCCCAGCATGCGAATCCAGCGGTTTTGGCCCGGGAATCCACCGCTTTCCAATAGCGGGGTCTTCGTGTACGGCGGGCACAGCGCGGTGATCCTTACGCCGTGGGGGCGGACCTCCTGGCGGACGGCGCGGGACAGGGCCAGGACAAAGGACTTGGAAGCCCCGTAGGCCGCGTGTTTCGGAGTGGGCTGATAGGCCGAGACGGAGGCTACGTTCAGCACGCCGCCGGCCCGGGCACTGACCATGTGCGGCAGGCACAGGCGCATGAGCGCCGTGTACGCCATGATGTTCACGTTTACGAGGAGCCTGTGGTGTTCCAGCGGGATCTCGTGAAATCCGCCGTAGAACAGGACTCCGGCGTTGTTCACCAACACGTGTACCGGCCCGGTTCGCTCCACCGCTTGCCCATGCAGTTGCTCCGGCCCGTCCGTGGCCGCGAGGTCGACGGGTATCGCATTGGTGGCAACGGAGAACCGTTCGCCCAGCATGGCGGCCACCTGTTCCAGGTTTTTCGCCTCTCCCGGGTGGGCGGACAGGGACAGGTTCGCTCCTTCCCGGGCGAAGCATTCCGCGAGGTGGCGGCCGATGCCGGTGGAAGCGCCTGTGACCAGCACGTGGCGGCCGGCGATTTCGAGCTTTCTCATGGATAATACCCTCTCCGGGAGGCGGGGCGCGGCGTGCCGCGCCCATGGCCTCCTCCCGCGACACTCTACCTGTCCACCCGCTCCAGGATGTGGATGCACATGGAGGCTTCCTCCACGCCGATGTTGCCCCCGCCGTTTTCGCACAGGCCGAGGCGCGCGCCTTCCACCTGGCGTTTGCCGGCCTCGCCGCGCAACTGCAGTCCCACTTCGTATATCTGGGCAAGGCCCGAGGCTCCGATGGGATGGCCGCGGCACTCGAGGCCTCCCGACGTGTTGACCGGTTTTTCACCACCCAGCCTGGTGGCCCCGCTCTCGGCATATGGCCCGCCTTCGCCCATGGGGCAGAAGCCCATGGCCTCGCACTGGTGCAACTCTCCGTAGGACGTGGCGTCGTGCAACTCGGCCAGGGAGATGTCCTCCGGCCCCACGCCGGCCTTCTGGTACGCCTCTTGGGCCAGGATTTCGCCGATGTCCGCCTCGTCCAGGCTCCGGTCCCGGCCCTGTCCCAGCACGGACGCCAGGATCTTCACCGGCCGCACGCCGTTGAGCTTGTTGAGATAGCTTTCCGAGCACACGATGGCGGCCGCCGCGCCATCGCCCACGGGCGCGCACATGGCCCGGGTGAGAGGGAAGGCCACGGGCTTGTCCGCCAGCACCTCGTCCACGGACATGTCCGTCTGGTACTGGGCCATGGGGTTGAGCGACCCGTGCCAGTGGTTCTTGGCGCAGATGGTGGCAAGCTGTTGTTGCGTGGAGCCGAACTTTTTCATGTGCCACTTGGCGCCCATGGCATAGGCGTCCATGAACACGCTGCGACCCTGCCCGGGCTCTCCGTCCTGTGCGCTGGTGTCCATGTCCAGTTCGGCGGACATCTTCATGAACAGGTCCAGGCTGTCCTGCAGCCGCTCCAGGTCCATGCAGGACGCATAGGCCCCCAGGGCCATGGCCTTGTTCTCGTGGGTGATCTTCTCGCTGCCCAGGGCCAGCGCCACGTCGAACTGACCGGCCCGGACGCCGGTGTAGGCCAGGTTCAGGGCCGTGCTGGCTCCGGCGCAGGCGTTTTCCACGTTGGTCACCGGAATGCGGTCCACGCCCATGGAGCGCGTCACGCACTGGCCGCGTATGGAATGCTGGTTCGTGTACATGCCCCAGAACGTGTTGGAAAAAAACACCGCCTGGAGGTCCTTTTTGTCCAGGCCCGCGTCCTGCAACGCGAGGTTGGTGGTCTCGTGCGCCATGTCCCGCACGGTGCGGTCCGGGTACTTGTTGAAGCGGATCATGCCAAGACCGATGATGTAGACGTTTTCCATTTAGACCTCCCTTGCTGCCTTTGCCGCCTGCCCAAATTCGCCTGCTGCCGTGTCGGGCGCACCTCGGGGTTCGACCTGCTCCTCGCGGCTTGCCCGCCTTGCATCCCGTCGATTTTGTACAGGCTTTGATTCCGGGTTTCCCATAAAGTGCTGAAAGACACTTTTCGCACGTTTGTCACACCGCGCAAAGCGCGGTCACCCAAAAAGTTTTTGGTCCACCTTGTTTCAAAAAGGTGGTCGCGCGTAGCAGCCTGTTGAAAAACGCGATCTGCGGCGTTGCGCCTCATTTCTCGTCGATG
>JBKHBM010000122.1:0-13922 GCA_046542385.1 Desulfatibacillaceae bacterium
TCGGCCTTCTTCCTGGCTTCCTCTTCGGCCTTGGCCTTGGCCTCGGCCTTCTTGGCGGCCTCCTCGTCAGCCTCGGCTTTCGCCTTGGCATCCTTGGCCGCGTCCTTCATATCGAATTTCTTGAGCAGAAGCTCGCGGACCCGGTCCTTTTCCTTGCCCTCATAGACGTCCAGGATGCCCGGAGCCTTGCCCGCGGATTTTGGGCGCTCCGGAGCGGGCATGGGCTTTGGCGGCTCGCCCACGGGCTCGAATCTGCGAAACAGGATATCGCCCCGGGTGGACTTCTTGCCGGCGCCGGACTGCCCGGCGTCGGATTTGCCCGAAGTCGATTTCTTCGCGGTGGTCTTCTTGCCCGAACCTTTCGAGGACGACGCCTTCTTCGTGGTGGTTTTCTTTTCCTCGGCGCCCTTTTCGGATGTCTTCTTCTCGCCGCTTTTCTTCTTGCCGGTATTCTTGACCAGATTCTTCTTACCCATTGAGAAACCTCCGTTGTGACCGGATTTTTTGCTAAAAGTTTTTGATTTATATGATAATGTGGCGTTGTTGTAAAGGGTTTTCACCGGACCGGGCCACTAACGGCGGGGTCTGCCGGACAGCCCATCCCCACGATATCCCATAAAGGATCAGCCATGTCTTCTTTTCCGCAAGCCAGGTGGATACTCCTGCCGGGCATCGTTTTCCTCGCACTTTACATAATCCCCGCTGCCAGTGCGACGGAGGGAGCGCCTCCACTGGACAGAGAGCTGGCAAGGGACAACCGGACTCCGATCCACCGGCTCTTTCCCATGATCGAACCCCTCGGAGCCCGGATACTGGAAGCCGGCCGCCACGCGCCTTCCCTTCGCCTGTCCTACGGTTCCGTATTCGTGGACAAGACCGGCGGCGCGTGGGAAGTCCTCATGGACATGGAGATGATGGTGGCCACCCTGGAATGGAGGACCGGACTGCCGCGGAAATGGGAAATGATGCTCCAACTGCCCTTGGTTCTCTATCACGACGGGTTCATGGACGGATTTCTGGAGAGCTACCACTCGGCCCTCGGCGTCGGCAACTACGGCAGGGAGAACAGGCCAGACGACGAGTTCGCTTACAGGATCACGAAAGACGGCAAGCCATGGTTCACCGGCCAGGGGGACGGCTGGGGCCTGGGAGACGCCCGCCTGGGAGTGAAAAAACGTGTGGCGCGATGGGACGGCGGCGTTCTTTCCGGAGCAGCCGCCATCGAGGCTCCCACGGGCTCCTCCTCCGAAGGCAGAGGGAGCGGGGCCTGGGACGGCGTGTTCACGCTTCTGGCGGACCAGCGGCTTCCCCACGGCTTCTCCGTGCAGGCCGCCGCGGGATACGCGATTCTGGGTTCTCCGGACACGGCTGCCGGCTTTTCCGTTGACGTGGACAACGTGGTTTCCGGAGCCCTGGGTTTGAGATTCGATCCGTGGGATTCGGCCGGACTGTTCGTGCGCAGCCTGGCGTCCTCCTCGCCGTTCGGGGACACGGGAATAGAGAACCTGGACCGGACAAGTGCCGAAATCACCTTCGGAGTCCGGCTGCAGCCCGGCTCGGGAACGGCGGTGGAGATCGCCCTGTCCGAGGACCTGACCCGCGCGGGGGCGGACTTCGTGTTTCACCTCGGAATGGGCATCCATTTTTAGAGGAAACGGGAATCCGGAGAGAGGACAGGGGAAGCCCCGGGCCGCCGGACGCGGGTCTGGCTTGCAACCCGGAATATCCCGTGGACAGTCTGTTGTTATCTGACCCTGCGTTTCAGGCGGTTCACGTCCACGATCCGGATGTTGTGACCGGACAGGGACACGATCTCCTTGTCGCGGAGCACGCGCAACTCCTTGTTGATGCTCTCCCGGGTTGCTCCCACCATGTCGGCGAGGTCCTTTTGCGTGAGCCGCAGGCTGATCTCCAGGGTCTCTCCATCCTTGCGACCGAAGGTCTCCCCCAGTTCCAGCAGCTTCTTGGCAAAACGCGCCGGAATGTTCAAAAAGCTGGTGTCCTCCAGAAGGTCGTCGGTCTTGCGCAGCCTCTCGGACAGGCAGGACAGCACGGACTCGATGGCGGTTTCACTCTGCTTGAGGAACCGCATGAAATCGGACCGGTTGAGGAGGTACAGGCGTGAGGGTTCCACGGCGACCGCGTCCGCGCTCCTGGGCTGTCCGTCCAGCAGCGCCATTTCCCCGAAGAAGTCGCCCTCGGAAAAAATGGTAACGATCATCTCGTCCCCCAGCCGGGAAGGCAGCACGATCTTCACCGCGCCCTGAGCGATGACATACAGCGTGGTGCCCTCGCTGCCCTTGCGGAAAAGCACCTCTCCCTGCTTGACCTTCTGCGTCCGCAGCATGGAGGTCAGCTCCTCGGCCTCGTCATCGGTCAGTTCCTTGAACAGCGGAATCTGCTTCAACAACTCCCGTGGTTCCATGGTCAGCACTCTTTGGCACGTGGGGACCGGTACCCGGCCCGGTTCCGGTGTATGGCGGCCCGGCTCCGTCATCCGCGCCCGCCGCCTGATTACAAGATGGCCATGATCCGCGACTCCATCAATGCCTGGTCATGAGATGGGTCACGGCTTCGTCCAGCCCGTCCAGGGTCAACTCGAACATGGGGAAGATGTCCTTGATTACCTGGATGGTCCTGGTGTAGTGCCACATCCGTTGCGGCACGGGATTGAGCCACACGCTCCTTTTGAACGTTTCGGACAGAAACCTCAGTTGTTCCACGCTGGCCTTGCCGCTTCGCCCCTCGATGTGTATGGAGCCGTCGGTGGCCATCAGTTCATATGGAGCCATGCTGGCGTCGCCCAGGATAATGAGCCGCGTTTCCGGGTCCATGCGGACCATTTCCCGGACCTTTTGCGGCTTTTTCCTGCGCGGCGGATCAGCCCAGACATACTCGTAGATCGTGTTGTGAAAAAAGTATGTCTTGATCTCCTTGAACTGGGCCCTCGCGTAGTCGAACAGGGTCTGGACCACCGGAATGTACGGATCCATGGACCAGCCGCCGTTGTCGATGCATAAAACCACCTTCAGACGATCCCGCAGACTCTGGTCGAACACGATCTCGATCTCCCCGCCGTTTTTCGTGGTCTGGTAGATCGTCTTGTCTATGTTGACCTCGTCCTTGGGACCGGTCGGCACCATGTGGCGCAGCCGCTTCAGCGCCTCGCCCATCATGGCCTCGGTCAGGGGACCCTGCCGCGAGTAGTCCTTGTACCTGCGGTCCATGGCGACCTTGACCGCGGACTTGTTGCGGGAAACGCCGCCCACCCGCATGCCCTCCGGATGATGCCCGGAATGGCCCACGGGCGACGTCCCTCCCGTACCGATCCACTTGTTGCCGCCGTCGTGCCTGCCATCCTGCTCCTCGAGGCGCTTCTTGAAATACTCGATCAACTCCTCGGGCGACAGTTTGGCAAGTTCGGACTCGTCCATCCCTAGGGCCTGAGCCAGCTCCTTGGGATCACGCAGCCATTGTTCGAGCAAGGCCCGTGCCACTTCGTCCAGATCCTCGCCCTCTTCCACGGGCATTTCAGCTCCCTCGAAGTGGTGCGCGAAGGCCCGGTCGAAGATGTCAAAGTACCGTTCGCTCTTGATCAGGATGGAGCGGCCCGCCGTATAGAACTCGTCCAGGGAGCGAATATGCCCGCCCTTCAGGGCCCTCTGCAGGGTCAGAAACGCCGTTGGGCTCACGGGCACGCCCGCTTCCCGCAATATGTAGAAAAACTGGATGAACATGTCGATCGCTTCGGATGCGGGCTGTCACCGGCGCTGCCGGAAGTCCCGCTCCTTTGGTGCAAGAATCCGTTTTTTTGTGTAATATGTCAACCGCGATTTTTCTCGCAAGCCGAATTCGGCGACGTCAGGCAGTTTTCGGAACAAGACGTTCCGGAAAATACCAAAAAAGAACCGAATGGTCGACAAGCTGACAAAAAACAGCGGAACGACACACCCCGTGGCGATCCGGCGAAGCCTCTGCCCGCCGTGCCCCGCCGCCCAACCCGTTGCCCGTCGGCCCGTTTTCACACAAGGCCGTTAAAACATGCGCTTGCGCTTGAGCGCCTGGCTGGCCCTTTCGAAATCCGGGCTCTTCTTGAACAGGACCCCCAGGAACGGAATGTCGTCGTTGGACAGCTTTTTGGGCTTGAAATCCGGGTCCGACTGCAACGCGCGTATCCAGTTCAAAAGCTCCCTGGTCGCGGGCTTTTTCTCGATTCCGGCGATCTCGCGAAGGCGATAGAACGTGTCCACCGAGGCTTCCATCAGCGAGTCGGAAATGTCGGGGAAGTGCACGTTCACGATCTTGCGCATCATCTTGGGGTCGGGAAACGCGATGTGGTGGAAGTTGCACCGCCCTAGAAAGGGGTCGGACAAGTCCTTTTTCGCATTGGACGTGATGATGATGACCGGTCGGTTCTTCGTGCGGACGGTCTTGTCGACCTCGATGATGTCGAATTCCATCTGGTCCAGGACGTCCAGCATGTCGTCCTGGAAATCAGTGTCCGCCTTGTCGATTTCGTCGATGAGGAGCACGGACCGGATGTCGGCGGTGAAGGCCTGGCCGATCTTGCCCATCTTGATGTAGTCCTCGATGTTGGACACGTTCCTGGTGGAATCGCCGAACCGGCTGTCGTTCAACCGGGTCAGGGTGTCGTACTGGTACAGGCACTCGATGAGCTTCATGCTGGATTTCACGTTGAGAATCAGCAAGGGCATCTCCAGCGCCTTGGCAATGGCGTGGGCCAGCATGGTCTTGCCCGTTCCGGGCTCCCCCTTGAGCAGCAGCGGCATCTCGAGGGCTATGGAAACGTTGACGATCTTGGCGAGCTCGTCGTCGAGCACGTACTTCGCGTCACCCGCGAAGCGAGCGGCAGCAGTCATATTCTACACTCCTTGGAAAAACTCGGCCCGTACCCTGTCGGATACGCCCCTGGTAAGCTCCAGAACCCGCTTGGAGGTCGGAACGTCCAGTGACCCGGTTCCGCAGGCCGGGGTAATCACCGTCTGGTTGTAAATGGTGGCCTTGTCCACGCCCAGCTTTTCCAGGGTGGCGGCCTGTTCAAAGAAGATTCTGGTCAGGGAATCCACGGATTCCGAGTTTATGGCGTCCGGTTCGGACGTGGGCACGATGCCCCAGGCTATGTTGCCGCCCCGTTCCAGGAAGCCGTGCAGGCCCTTGTCGAACAGGACGAACTTGTCGAAAAAGGAATAGGCGTCGAAACTCACGAAATCCGCGGCCGAGTCCAGCACCAGGGACCAGTCCGAGTTGGCGCAGATGTGCACGCCAACGTAACCGCCCTCTTCGGCCACCGACTCCATGACCTCGGCCAGCATGGCGGTAACGTCGTCCTTGGTCACGGTGATGTACGCGGAGGTGCCGAAACCGGCCAGCGCGGGCTCGTCCAGGAACAGGATCACGGGCGCGCCGGTTTCCCGCAGCTTTCGCACCTGCCAGCGCGCCTTCATCGCCATCATTTTGACCATCGCGTCGCGCAGTCGGTCGTCGAACAACAGGTCGCGACCGTTCTGGTCCTTGACGGACGTCGTCATGGTGAACGGCCCGGTGACCTGTCCCTTGATGGCGGCCAGGGGCACCGGCCAGTCCGAAAGATGCTCCAGCAGGGTGAAGAATCCCGGCGCCAGGTCCTCGTCAAAGGCAAAGCGCGACGCCATGAGGTCGGCGCCTTCCTCGGACACGGCCAGGTACTCCTCGTAGAACTCAAGGTATTCCTGCTCGAACCGGTCGCTGGACGTGTCGATGTACGTCTTGTGCTCGGACTCGACCAGGCCCGGCATGCCGGGCAGAAACTGAGCCACCATGCCCTCCCTGGGATAGGTGGGAAGCTGGACCCAAAGCGGTATCTCGGGCACGTGATCCCGTATAAGATGCACGGCCTCATCGTGGTCGGAAACGGGCAGGCTGCCGATGAGCGTGGGCCTGCATTCTCCGGAGAAACCTTCTTTTCTGGCGGCCATCGCTTCCCCCTATTCTTACCCGCGGCAACACCGTAAGCCGCATAAAGTCATTCAAATTAAAACATTTCCTGCATGGTGGCAAGAGCGAACGCTCGGAAAACCGTCTCCTAACATGGTGTCCAGCACCGCAAAAGGGCGCACCACTGGGGTCCGCGCTCGCCTTGTCGGGTCGGACCAAAGGTAAACCACATGACGCCCGTAGTCAACTTGGCGTGCGTCCGAATGGAAGACCTCCCTCTGACGCACCCCGTTCCTCCCTCCGGTGAAACGGCTGCCAAAATGGGGGTTTTCCCGTATTCCTGTTTTGAACCGGGTCGTCTACCCTTGGTGGAATCCCGTCATTTCAACCCCAAAACAGCGAGGGAGTCCCATGAGCGACAAATGCAACGGCAGGGACGAAAAACAGCGCCGGGGCGTGACCAGGCGTGGCTTCATCCAGGTGGTGGGCGCCGGGGCCGTGGGCGCGTCCGTGGCTGGCGCTGCCATGGCGGCCTCGGGCCGGGGAAAGGAGGCCACCCGGACCGTGGAAGCCTCGGAACTGGCACGCGTGCGCCTTGTCATCAACGGCACGGAGCATTCGGTGCTGGCCGAACCCCGGTGGACGCTCCTGTATGTACTCCGCGAGGTCATAGGGTACACCGCGACCAAGGAAGGGTGTTCCCGGGGTGAGTGCGGAGCCTGCACCGTACTCATCGACAACATTCCGCGCTATGCGTGCATGACCCTGGCAGTGGAGGCCGAGGGCCGGGAGATCACGACCCTGGAAGGGCTGCTGGAGGGAGAGAACATAGGCGCCGTGCAGACCGCGTTCCTCGAGGAGGACGCATTCCAGTGCGGATATTGTACACCCGGGCAGATCATGGCCGTGGAAGGGCTTCTGCGCAGGATGCCGGACCCGGACATGGACGCGATCAGGATGGGCGTCAGCGGAAACCTTTGCCGTTGCGGCGCGTACACGCATATTTTCAAAGCCGCGGAAAAGGCCGCCAAACGGAAGCGCAAGGGATAGGGAGGCGACCATGTCAAAAGACAGCGACAACATATACTACACACAGGGCCTGCCGGTTCCCGAAACCCCGGAACCAGGAAGGGAGCCCGCCTTCTGGAAGAGCACGGACATCGTGGGCAAACGGATTCCCCGGGTGGACGCGTACGAAAGGGTGAGCGGGACCGCTGTCTACCCGTCGGACCTGCGCCTGCCCGGCATGATCCACGGAGCCGTGCTCCGTTGTCCGCACCCGCACGCCAGGGTCAGGAGCGTTGACGTGTCCAGGGCGAAGAAGATGCCCGGGATCCGCGCCGTCATCACCGGGGACACCAGGGAGGCGAAGGACCTCGAGTGGTCGTACCGCGGTTACAAGGGGCCGCTGATCGACCCGCACTGCCGGTTCGAGGGCGAGGTGGTGGCTGCCGTGGCCGCGGACACCCATTACCAGGCATGGGACGCGGTGCACGCCATCGACGTGCGATACGAGGTGCTGGACCACGTGGTGGACCATACCAAAGCCCTGGAGGACGGCGCGCCCAAAGTGCACGACTCGGGCAACGAGGTGGACACCTCGACCTATGAACGGGGCGACCCGGACAAGGGTTTTCGGGACGCGGACGTGGTGGTGGAACGCACGTTCACGACGCCCTGCGAACTGCAAACGCCCATGGAACTGCACGGCTGCGTGGCCTCGTGGGACGGCGACAGCCTCACGATCTGGGAATCCACCCAGGGAGTGTACGCGGTGCAGTCCGACGTAGCCGGGGTACTGGGCCTGCCCCTGTCCAAGGTGCGGGTCATAGGCTACTACATGGGCGGAGGCTTCGGCAGCAAGCTGGCGCCCGGTAAATACACGGTACTGGCGGCCCTTCTCGCCAGACAGGCGGGCAGACCGGTCAAGATGCTGCTCACACGTGAGGAAACCTACCTGTGCGTTGGCAACAGGCCGCCCAACACCATGCGGCTCAAGGCGGGCGCGAAAAAGGACGGCACGCTGACCGCCTTTGAATTCGAGTGCGAAGGGCCCAGCGGCGCGTACCCGGCCGGCGGCACCGCCCTGGTGGACTGGTTGATACGGGACCTCTACAAGTGCGAAAACGTGCGCACCAGGTCCACGGACGTGTACATCAACGCCGGCCCCGCCCGCCCGTTCCGGGCGCCCGGCCATCCACAGGGTTCCTGGGCGCTGGAGCAGACCATGGACACCCTGGCGGAACAGTTGGACATGGACCCGGTGGAGCTTCGCCTGAAAAACATCCCGGAGGTGAGCCAGGGCCGGGAGGGCAATCCGCCCTATACCACCACGGGCCTGCGCCAGTGCATCGAAAACGGGGCCGAACGGTTCGGCTGGAAAAAGGCCCTGGAGGAGTGCAAAAAACACAACGAAAACAATCGATATATCAAACGGGGCGTGGGCATGGGCGCCTGCGTCTGGTTCGTGGGAGGCGGAGGCCCGCCTTCCACGGTTGTCATCAAGGTGTTCAAGGACGGCTCCGTGAACCTCAACATGGGCGCCAGCGACATCGGCACGGGCACCAAGACGGTCATGGCCCTGGTGGCGGCGGAGGAACTGGGTGTCAGGCCCGACGTCATCCAGATCGAGCACGCGGACACGGGCACCACCCAGTACGCCACGCCCAGCGGGGGCAGCAAGACGGTGCCCACGGAGTCGCCCACGGTGCGCAACGCGGCCATCGACGCCAAACGCCAGCTGCTGCGGATGGCCGAGGAGGATCTTGGCGTCCCGGCCTCGGACCTGGAGTTTCGAGGCGCCGAAGTGGTGGTGAAAAACGAACCGAACAAAAAGGTGGCCGTAACCGACATCAAAAAGCTGGGCAAGCGCGGCGTGGTCATCGGCGTGGGCTATCGAGGCCCCAATCCCGAGAACAAGTCCGTGAACCCCTTTGCCGCCCAGTTCTGCGAGGTGGAGGTGGACACCCGCACCGGGGAAACCCGGGTACTGCGGTTTCTGGGCGCGCACGACAGCGGCAGGGTCCTGGACCGGCTCACCTTCGACAACCAGGTGTTCGGCGGCATCACCATGGGCATCGGCTTTGGTCTCACCGAGTTCCGGCAGCTGGATGAAAACCGGACCGGCAAACTGTGCAACCGGAACTGGCACGACTACAAGCTGCCCACCGCCTTGGACGTACCAGTGGACATGGAGAGCCTGCCCATCGAAATCGACGACCCGGAGGCCAACAACACGGGGGCCAAGGGACTTGGCGAGCCGGTGACCATACCCACGGCTGCGGCCATCGCCAATGCGCTGACCAATGCCACGGGTGTAACGTTTCCCAGGGCGCCCGCCAACCCCATCGAGGTGTGCCGCAGGCTCGCCACCCGCAAGGAGGGATAACGTGCTACCGCAATTTTCCTACATACGGCCCAAAACGCTCGCTGACGCGGTCGGCCATCTGAGGCAGGACGGAGCCGCGGTGCATGCCGGAGGCACGGACCTGTTGGGTTGCCTGCGCGAACGCACCATGAACGTCAGCAAGGTGGTGAGCATAAGCGGCCTTTCGGACCTGTCCGGCGTATCCGAAAACACGGAGGGGGGCCTGTCCATAGGTGCGCTCACCACCATCACCGAGGTGTCGGAGAACGAACTCATAAAGAAGAAGTACCCCGGCCTGGCGCAAGCCGCCTCCGAGGTGGCCAGTCCGCAGTTGCGCAACCAGGGCACCATCGGCGGCAACCTGTGCCAGAAGCCGCGCTGCTGGTACTACCGGGGCGAATTCCATTGCCTTCGCAAGGGCGGAGACACCTGTTACGCCATCGGCGGCGAAAACCAGTTCCACGCCATTTTCGGGCATGAGGGCATCTGCGCCATCACGCACCCTTCGGACACCGCGCCCATGCTTGCCGCGCTGGACGCCAGGGTCCGGGTCGAGGGCCCCAAGGGACGCCGCGGCATCCGGGTGAGCGAACTGCACGTGCCGCCGGGGGTGGATCCCACCGCGGAAACGTATCTCAAGCCCGGAGAGGTGATTACCGCCATCAACATTCCGGCGCCCGGACCGGGGCTGTACACTTCGTACCGGAAGGTGCGGGCCAGGAGGTCCTGGGATTTCGCGCTCTCCGGCGTGGCCCTGGCCCTGGCCATGAACGGCGGCAAGGTGACCTCCGGCAAGGTGTACCTTTCCGGCGCCGCGCCCGTGCCCTGGCGCAGCCAGGCGACCGAGCAGGCGATATTGGGCAAGAGCCTGGACGAAAAGACCATCCAGGACGCTTCCCGGGCCGTGGTGGAAGGTGCCAAACCCCTGTCCCAAAACAGGTACAAGCTGGACCTTTTTACCGGAACCATGGCCGAGGAACTGGAAAAGGCGGCTGGATGACCGGAGTTCGGTGAATGCGCGAAACTACGGCGGCGGTATTCGAACAGTTGGTGGAGCGCACCCGGCGCGGCGAACCGTGCTCCCTGGTGATTCTGGTGCGCAGCGAGGGTTCCGCGCCCGCCAAACCCGGCGCCAGGATGCTGGTGGCCGAGGATGGCGCGACCTTCGGCACCGTGGGCGGAGGGGCCATGGAGGCCCGGGCCGCGGAAGCGGCCCGCAAGGCGCTGGGCCACGGCACTCCCGGAACCCTGGACATCGAACTCACCGAGGATTCGGGATACGTCTGCGGCGGACGCGTGACCCTGTACATCGAACCCGTATTGCCCGCTCCCCGGCTGGTGATCGCCGGAGGCGGCCACGTGGGCCGCGACCTGTGCACACTGGCGGCCTTTGCCGGTTTCTCGCCCGTTGTCGCGGACGATCGCGACCAGTTCGCCGACCCCGGAGATTTTCCGGACGCGGACCAGGTCATGGTCGTGGATTTCGCCACCATGTTCGACACCGTCCCGGTGGACGAAAACACCTGGATCGTTTCCGCCACCCGGGGACACGAGCACGACTACACCGTGGTACGGGCCGCGCTTGCCACACCGGCGGGGTACATCGGGCTCCTGGGCAGCCGGCGAAAGCGCGCGGCGTTTTTCGAGAAGCTGGAAGCCGAGGGTTTTTCGGACGACGACATCAGGCGGATTCACACCCCCGTGGGTCTGGACATCGGAGCGGTGGGACCGAGGGAGATCGCGGTGAGCATCGTTGCCGAGATGATTTCCACGAGGAGGAATCATGGCGCACAAGGTGGGCGCGATTCTGCTGGCGGCCGGAGCGTCGCGGCGAATGGGCCGGACAAAGCAGGTTCTTCCTGTCAGGGGTGAACCCGCCGTTTCCAGGTGCTGCCGGAGCATCCTCGAAGGCGGCATGGGCGAGGTGGTGGTGGTGCTGGGCCATGACCATGAGCGGGTCCGGCAAGCGGTGGGAAACCTTCCGGTACGCTTTGCGCGGAATGAGGATCCGGACAGCGACATGACGTCCTCGGTCAGGGTGGGCCTGGACGCGCTGCCCCCCGAAATCACCGGCGTGGCGGTCACTCTTTGCGACCATCCCCTGGTGGAGCCCGAAACCTACGGCGCGGTAAGGAAGCTGCACCATACGTTGCCGGCGTGCATCATCATCCCCGTGTACGACGGCAGGGGCGGACATCCCACCCTGTTTCCCAGGGAAACCCTGGAGAGCCTTGGCAACGGCCGCACCCTGCGGGACATCGTGCGCGGCAACGGGACCTGCACGTTCCGGGTGGCGGTGGACGATCCGGGCATCGTAATGGACATGGACACGGAGACCGATTACCGGCGGCTGGCGCAATTGGCCGAAGCCGCGCCATGAAGAAGCACGAGGACGGCATGTTTTCGCGAATACCAGTGGAAAAGGCCGTGGGCAAGGTCCTGTCCCACGACGTGACGGAGATACGGCCGGGGGAGTTCAAGGGTGCGGCCTTCAAAAAGGGCCACAGGATCGCCGAAGCCGACGTCTGCCACCTGCAACGCCTGGGCAAGCGCCATATATACGTGCTGGAAGTGCCGGACGGCTGCCTGCACGAGGACGACGCCGCCGTCGCCATGGCGGAGGCGTTCGCCGGCCCCGGAGTGGGCTGGTCCGGCGAACCCCGGGAGGGCAAGATCAGGCTGGCCGCCACCCGGGACGGACTGCTGTATGTGGATCCGGACGCCCTGTTCGACATCAACCTGCTGGGAGAGGTGATGTGCGCGACGCGGCACACCCGCACCGTCGTCGCCACGGGGGACGTGGTGGCGGCCACCAGGGCCATACCCCTCGTTGTGGAGAAACGCGTCGTGGACCTGGCCGTGAATATCGCGGCCGGGGCGGGAGGATTGCTCCGCGTGGCGGAAATGCGCAAACCCAAGGCCGGCGCGGTGATTACCGGAAACGAGGTCTACACCGGCTTGATCGAGGACAGGTTCGAACCCGTGCTTCGCCGCAAAATTGACCGCTTCGGCGGAACATGCGTGGGCGTGGCATTCGCGCCGGACGATCCCGAAGACATCGCCGGACAGGTCCGCGGGCTGCTGGACCGGGGCGCGGACCTCATCCTGACGACGGGAGGCATGTCCGTGGACCCGGACGACACCACCAGGGCCGGCATTCAGCGTGCCGGAGCCGGGGAGTTCGTGTACGGCTCGGCCGTGCTTCCCGGAGCCATGTTCATGCTGGCCCACGTGGGCGACGTTCCGGTGCTTGGCGTGCCAGCCTGCGGCATCTTCCATGAAACCACCGTCCTGGACCTGATCCTGCCCCGCGTGCTCGCGGGTGAACGGATCACCCGGGAGGACATAGCGCGCCTGGGCCACGGAGGCATGTGCCTGGACTGTCCGGAGTGCAGGTTCCCGGACTGCCCGTTCGGCAAGGGATGACACCCGGGGATTTCCCGTGGTATCATCCATGCGGAAAA
Organism: Desulfatibacillaceae bacterium; assembly: GCA_046542385.1. Classification (GTDB taxonomy): domain Bacteria; phylum Desulfobacterota; class Desulfobacteria; order Desulfobacterales; family Desulfatibacillaceae; genus JBKHBM01. The sequence continues at coordinate 12,766 of JBKHBM010000122.1, forward strand.
ACCCTATCATCAAATCTTTTCCGTGGAGTCAGGGCATGGCGAAACCACGAGTCCATTGGGCTGTCGGCGGCACCGTCGTGGCGGCGTCGGCCGCGATCGATATTTACATGTGGGTCGTCTTCGGCCTGCTCGGCGGCCTGGGCTTTCTAGTGGCCTCCTCTCCGGTCTGGGTCAGCGGCCTGTTCATCCTCAAGGACGCCTACCCCCGAGGCCTCCGTCTGCCATCCAGAAGCCGGCGGAGGCTGGACCGGTACCTTTCCACGGCCCGGCCCCACGCCTTGCGACCCTCGGACATGCAACTGGAACAACTTTCAGTGGAACCCGCCGGCTCGGGATACGCCGTGAAAATGGTGTTCTCGGGGGAAAAGGACGGAACGAGGCATACCGAGGAACGCCTGCTGCACCTGCCCCGGGGTGCAAGCAAGTACGACGCTGCCGTACGCCTCGTGGAGGCCGCCAGGAGCATGGCGGACTCGGCGCACGGCGACTCGCCGCTCATTCCACCGGAAACCCGCAAGATCCTGTACGAGGCCCAGCATCTCGCCAGGGATCTAGACGACGTGTCGAAAAAGCAGGACGCAAAGGAGTGAGCCGCCTTTCGGCGAGTGATCCCGGCGAAGCCCCAATACGAGGACCCGGACAGGAGGCCGTCCGGGCCCGTTACAACAGCATGATGGCACCTTTTCGCCATTTGCCGGCCCTGCAAACCCGGGCGGCCTACTTCACCAGCCAGTCCAGGGCCTCTTCCCTGGTCTCGAAAGGCTTGAAGCCCTTTTGCTTCACCCCCCGGTTGTATCCGATGATCATCGCCTTCATGATGACCGAGATACCGATGATGGCGGCCCGGGGCACATTATGCTCGACGGTTGCGCCCTGCCTGGAGGCGTGGCTGATGAATTCCGGCGTCAACAGGCAGCCCGTGGCGTCCGACAAGACCAGCACGGGCCTTTTCGAGTTCCTGATGATTTCCGTGGAACCGTCCACGGTCTTGTACATGGTTTCCTGGTCCTCACCCCTGTAGTCGACGAAGAGGATCCTCTTGCCCTTGTGCGTGATCCAGCTGTTCGGCATGGTTTTCATTCCCTTCCTGTTTGATACGTTATGCCTGCCCATCCTGCTGAAAAGTCGATTATCCCTGGAATCCGGTGACCCGGATT
>JBKHBM010000018.1:0-48288 GCA_046542385.1 Desulfatibacillaceae bacterium
TTGCATCTCATCGTTTTTGAACAGGCTGCCAATTTCGAGTTTTTCAACGGGCTGTCAGGCGGAAACCCTGGCTGAAGTCTTCGGTCAAGGTTCACACGCCGGAAAGCCCGGACGAACGATCGGCCGAGAATTGCGGGAGGCAGCCATACAGTAAACGTGGCATGCCCAAAGGATTGGTAACAGCCCGCGACAGCAATTGCCGACAATCGTTTACCGATACAATGCCGCACCAACCCAACAGGGAGCATCGGCCATGAACAACCTCTTCCGTCACGCCGCAACGCGACACGACGTCCCGGCCATTCACCAGTGGAAGGAGGCCGGAGGCCGCGTCGTCGGTCACACCTGCTCGTTCATGCCCCTGGAAATCCTGGACGCCGCCGGCATCCTGCCGGTCCGCCTCCGGGGTATCGGTACAACGGAAATGCACATTGGAGACACCTACTTCGGCCCCTTTGTCTGCCGCTATCCCAAGGCCCTGCTGCAACTCGTCGGCGACGGCACCTACGATTACCTGGACGGCGCAGTGGTCTCCACTGGATGCGACGCCATGCGGCGCATGGACGACTGCTGGCGCAAGCTGGCCGAGGACGCGCCGGGGACGCTGCCTCCGTTCTTCCACTACTTCGACGTGCCCCAGAAAGTGGAACCCCACGCACGGGACTGGTTCGCCGGGCAGGTGCGAAAACTGATATCCGCCCTGGAAGCCCATTTCGGTGTGACCATATCCGACCGGGACCTGGCCCGCGCCATCCGCGCACGAAACCGCGTGCGGGGCCTGTTATGGGAACTGGAACTGCTCCGCAGGAACATCCCGGCCCGGGTTTCCGGCACGGAAGCCTTTGCCGCCGTGCTGGCGGGAGCGGTGCTTCCTCCCGAATTGTTCGCAAATGAACTGGAAAGCGCCCTGGCCCGGATCAGGGACGACATGCCCGACGCCCAGCAGGGTCGGAGGCGGGTGCTGGTCGGAGGCAGCATCAGCGACGACCTGGAACTCATCGAGATGGTGGAGGACTCGGGCGCGGTGGTGGTGGCGGACAACCTGTGCTTCGGCGTACGGCACGCCAGCGACCGGGTGGAGGAGGGCAGGGACCCGGTGGAAGCACTGTCTGAACGTTACCTGTCCAGATCCGTCTGCCCCAGGATGTTCGGCAACTACAAAACCCGCCTGGCGGGCATGAGGGAGAAGATCGGGGACGCGGGCGTGGACGGCGTAATCCTGGAAAACGTACGATTCTGCGACCTGCACGGCTCGGAGAACGGGCTTCTCGAACATGACCTCGAAGCCTCGGGCATACCCTGCATCCGCGTGGAGAGGGAGTACGGCCCCTTTTCGGACACCGGCCGCCTGAACATGCGGGTGGGCGCCTTCGTGGAACAACTGCGGAACAAGGAAGGTGAGAAGCATGCGTCCTGAGATGCACGAGTACAACCTGGACTGGATGCTGGCCTCCACGGTCAGGGTGGCGTCATCCCTGGATTCCTGTTCGGACAGGGAACTGGAGGCCATGTTCCGTTACATCCCCTATTTCGGCACGCCGCTGCACAAGCTGGTGCAAAGCGGCAGGCCGGGCATGCAGTTCATCAAGATGCTGGACGACTATTTGCAGCGCGTGGTCACGGCGCGGGACCGGGGCAGGATGATCGGCATGACCACGTTCTGCTTCTGCCCCCTGGCCATGGAAGCCTGCGGCATCGTTCCGCTGATGCTTGAGAACATCACGGGTTTCGTCGCCGGCATGTACCGCCGGGGCGCGCACGACTACATGGACTACTGCGTGGAACTGGGGTTTTCGGAAACAGGTTGCAGCTCCCAGAGGGGAATGCTGGGAGCATACCTCGCGGGCCTGGGCGAGGACATCGGCCTGGTGGTGGGCAGCATGGGCGGTGTGTGCGACAGCAATAGCAATGCGTACGCCTTTGCCTCGGAAAAGCTGGGGGTGCCGTTTTACAACATCAATTATCCGGCGCAAATCACCGGCAGGGAGGTGTGGGACTACCAGCGCAGGGACTATGAGGCCATGATCTCCTTTTTGGAGGAGGTCTCGGGCAACCGGCTGGACGAGGACATGCTGCGCGGGTTTCTGGAGGAGAAGAAAAAGCAGGACGCCATCGTCAACGAGATCGAGGAGATGCAGATGCTGGTGCCCAACCCGTTGAAACCCATCTACCTGCTGCTGATCTACTCGGGCAACCTCATGTGCCCGGGCTGGCCCGCCTACACCGAGGTTCTGGAAAGCATACGCGAGGCGGTACGGGACAACGCGGAAAAGCGTATATCCGGTTTGTCCTCCGGGCACGAGGCAAACCGCACCCTCTTTTTCTACATCGATCACACGGGCCTTGCCCTGTCCTTCTGGTCCTGGCTGGACGAGCACGGGGTGTCCCACCTGGGCGGCGTGCCCAGCCGCTCCTTCGGGGACGAGGCGCCCTATGCAAAGGGGGAGCCCGGCACGGTCTACCACATCGACACGTCCAGCCGGGACGCGATGATCGACAGCCTGGTGGGAATAAACGCCACCATGCCCATGTCCCGCACCATCCGCGGCCCCCACGACGCGCCGCACATGTGGCTGGAGGACACGCTGCGGATCGCGGAACTGTACAACGCGGACAGCTGCGTGTACGCGGGAACACCCGGCTGCAGAAACACCTGGTCCAACGTGAGGCTCATGGCCCGGGAACTGGAAAAGGCGGGGTATCCGACACACATCATGTACAGCGACACCTTCGACATGCGCGTGGAAAGCTGGGAAACAACCTCCGCGCGCCTGGAGGAATTCTACCGCCTGCGCGGCCTGTGGCCGCCGGAGGGCGCCATGCCCGGAGCATGACGCGCGGCAGGGGCAACGACGACGAACACCCTGGAGGAATCGATGGCTGATATGGAACGAATGCAGGCGGACGTGGTGGTGGTGGGCTCGGGACCGGGCGGCGCCACGGTTGCCAGGGACCTCACCCTGGCCGGCAGGGACGTGCTGCTGCTGGAACGCGGTGGAGACAACCCGCCCGGAGGCAACGTGATCAGCGCCCTGAAATACGTGGGTGGACCCGCCTGCCTGGGCAAGGGGGTCTTCATAACAAGGGAGGGCTACCAGATGGTGCGCTGCCTCACCACCGGCGGCACGTCCATGATGTACCTGGGATGCGCCTGGGACCCCCCGGACGACGTCATGTCCCGCCACGGAATCGACATCTCCGCCGAGGCCGGAGAAATCCGGGATGAACTGGGCGTGCAGCCCGTGCCGGACCACCTTCTGGGACCGCGTGCCAAACGCATCATGGAAGCAGGCCTGGACCTGGGCCATGACTGGCGCAAAATCCCCAAGTTCCTGAATCCCGACAACTGCCGCGCCGACTGCAACCGGTGCTTTTACGGGTGCCCCCACAACGCCAAATGGCACGCCCGGGACTGGGTGGTGGACGCCATGGGCAAGGGCCTGCGGCTGAGGAACAACATGAAGGTGGACGGGGTCCTCACGGACAACGGCCGCGCCGTGGGGGTGCGGGCCACCGGTCCGTGGGGCCGGGAGGTGGAAGTCCGGGCAAAGGCGGTGGTGGTTTCCGCGGGCGGAGTGGGTTCTCCGGTGATCCTGAAAAAAAGCGGAATCGACGAGGCCGGGGACTCCTTTTTTTTCGATCCGTTCATCGTGGTGTACGGCGATGTACCCCAGGGGTTTACGCCCAACAGGGAGTTTCCCATGGCCGCCGGCATGCACCTTCCCGACGAGGGGATCATGGTGACCGACATGCCGGTGACCTGGTCCATCCTGGCCAACAACGCCGTGTTTTCCTGGAAACCGCAGAAATCGCTCCAGAGCAACACCCAGGCCGGTTTGCTGGTCAAGGTACGCGACTCCATGGAAGGCGCCATAAGCGCGGATGAGAAGATCGCGTCCAAGCCCCTCACCGCGGCCGACCGGGAAAAGCTGCGGCAGGGTTACGACATCGCCGAGAAGGTGCTCAAAAAAATGGGCGCCAGGGGCATCTGGGCCAGCAGGGAATCCGCGGCCCACCCGGGGGGGACGTGCCGGATCGGCCACGTGGTGGATTCGGATCTGCAAACCCGGAAATACGAAAACCTGTTCGTAGCCGACGCCAGCGTGATCCCCGAACCCTGGGGCCTGCCGCCGACCCTGACGGTGGCCTCCCTGGCGAGAAGGCTGTCCAGGCGGCTGGCCGGCTTGCTGTAGGATGCCGGAAGGCTCGTGAATCACCTGAATCCGTGACGAAATCATTGAAAAATCCTTCAGGAACCCCGTAAATCGGACTTTTTCATGTTCCTGAACAAACATTCGTTTCACCCGGCGAGTGAAAGGGTTTTTCGCCCTTCGGGGCGGCCTCATGCGGCGCGTCTGCGGCGTCAGAGCCCGGCCGACGTACGTCAGTACAGCCGGCAGGTCTCTTCCTGGCATCCGCACCACCTGAGACCGCTCACGGATTCAGGAATCATCGGAAGCAAGGAGTGAATGGCATTATGCATCAAGGGAATGTCGACGGGGCGGCCAGGCAGGAGGCGGGGCATCCGGAAAACGGCCATGACAGGGCCGGCAACCGGAGCAAAAACCAGGTGGACGAATGGATACTGAAACTGTTCAACACCCGGGAGTTCAACGTGGCCATGGCCGCGGTGCTGCCCGAGCTTTTCCGCTACTGGGCCGGGGACAGCCGCCTCAAGAGGCTCATCTCACGGCCCGTCACCAGCAGCGTGCGCAACACCTTCGCCAGGGACGGCGAAACGCAAAGGCGCCCCGATGTGGCGGACATCCTGGAGGATCCGGAACTGCTGGCCCAGGTGACCGAGGCCGTGCCCTACCTGCTGGGCCAGGGAACCCGGGTCGTGTCCAGCCTCATGCGCTCCTTCCAGGAGCTGCCCGACGAGGACCGCCGGCGGGTGGCAGTGGAACTGCTGAAGAGCCTGAACGTGGGGTCCAACGGCGAGATGCTCGCCGGCTGGGTCAAGCTCATGAACAAGATACAGCGGGAAAACCCGGAGTTCCTGACCGAGTACCTGAAACCCCATTTCGAGGACCTGCTGAAACACGTGGACTTCGGCGAACTGCGGGAACTGGCGGACCGCTCGTCTCCTGCCCTGGCCGACCTCGTGGGCGAATTCATGGACGTGCTGTTCCAGTATCCCGCGAAGCTGGTGCTGTCGATCTCCTTTCTGCCGGCGATCGCCAACCTGGGTCTGTCCGCACTGCTCGAGGTGCTCAAACGCTACAACACCATGGCGCCGGACCTCATGTGCGACGTGGCCATGGCCATGCTGAACGAACTGGACGGTGAACGCCTGGGCAGGATCATCAACGAAACGAGTGAGCTTTCCAGGAAGCTGCACACCGGCAGCGCCCTGTTGGGAGAGCCTGGAAACCCCATGTTCCCGGAAGCCCTGTCCACCCTGCTGGAAACCACCCTGCGGCAGATCGACGGAGTGCTGTTCCTCAAGGCGCGCGAAGGCTTCACCAACGGCGTGAACACCTTCGACCGGGTCATGAAGGAAACCCTGGCCCGAAACAACGAGCACCTTCTCATGCACCTCAGCCTGTCCGCCTCGCGCCGCAACCTCCGCCACCAGTCGCGGATACGGTCCCTGGCCATGCTCACGGACATGCCCGAGGAGGAACTGGCCCCGGCCATGGAGCACGCGGCGTCCACGTGGAACGCGCATGACGTCGCCGAAATCGTAAACCTGTTCGCCACCCTGATCAATCGCGCCCACAGGGAGAACCCGGCCGTGCTGTCCACCATAGTGGCCGAGGCGGCCAGCGCCCTGGACGAGTACGAGGTGGGCGAAATGGTGGAGACGGCATTCGCCGAGTACGGGCACGAGATGCGCCCGTTCATGCGGACGGTCCTGCCCACCGTTATCGAAGGAGTGTGCGACTGGCTGGAACCCGGGGACGACGACGGCAACCAGGAACGGATCGACCACGCTCTCGGGCGTCTGCGGGACCTGATGGCCAACGCCGGGTAGGTGGAACGGCTTCAGCCAAACATATTACCCTGCTATTCCTCCCCGCCTTCCCCACTGTCCAGCGCCCCGGGCCCGGGTTCCCAGGAGACCTCCCAGGCGTTGACCTTTTCGTTGCACGCGGCGCAAAAGACCTGGGGATCCAGGGGCTTGCCGCAGGCTTCGTGGCGCAACAACAGCGGCGGTCCGGTTTCGTCCGCCAGCCACCGGTCCCCCCACTTCATCAACGCCAGCACCACGGGATACAGGTCCACTCCCTTTTTCGTGAGGTTGTAGCGGATGCGGCGGGCGTCCTGCTCGTCCCGTTCCCGCTTCATGATGCCGTGCTCCACCAGCGTCTTGAGCCGGTCGGAGAGTATGTTGGTGGCGATGCCAAGATTCTCCTGGAACCGGTCGAAGTGACGCACCCCGAAAAAGGCCTCCCTGAGGATGAAGAATATCCAGAGGTCGCCCAGTATGCGAAGGGACCTGCCTACCGAGCAGGTCCTGTGGTCTCTTTTGACTTTCATGAGAAGCTCCCGGTGAGAAATCTGGGTGGATAGTAGGAAATTCGCTTGCATTTTGCAAGGCGTTTCTGTGGCGTGGATTCAGCTTCCGATTAACAAGCGAAATCCGGCCCCCTTCCCGCTACAAACACAACATGAAGGAAACAATGGCTGAAAAGGCTCTGCTTCTCGAAATGAACGGCGACACCGCCAGGATCGCCCTGAATCGCCCCGCGGTTCGCAATCCCCTGACAGCCTGTTGAAAAACGCGATCTGCGGCGTTGCGCTTCATTTCCCGTCGATGCGGCGTACCGTAAGTACGCCTTACTCCTCGAAATTCGCGCGCCTTGCATCTCATTGTTTTTGAACAGGCTGCCAATTCCGAGTTTTTCAACGGGCTGCTGAGATCGTAAATCTGGTGTCCATTGACAGATGCAACCTCGCATGACCGAAAGAAATTTTGCGGTGATTCTGTTTTTTCCATGTTGGGTTCCGCCCCGCTTCGCGGGGCTTTAACCCAACCTGCCGCACAAAATTCTGATTTAATTGGATAAATTTCATACTCAAGGCTGATGCCGTGCTTCCCGGGCCATCCAGCCCATGCGGCGTGATACTGGGGCCGGGATTCCAGGCCGGCCCGCCAGGGCAACACTCCACCCTCATCCCCTCCATGTCACTTGACTCCATGCCGCCAAGACTTACCTTGGGAATTCGGAAAAAACATCGTCCACACAGAGCCCCGGCGTGCCGGGGCGGACGTGCCCGCAACCACACCACGGGAAGGACTGTCGTATGGAGATCCAGAAAATCGGGGAACTGGTGGAGCGCCACGGCCTGGGAACGCGCCAGGTCATGGTGGAGGTGGAAAAGGTCATCGTGGGGCAGAAGGCCATGATCGAAAAGTTGCTGGTGGCCCTTCTGTGCGACGGACACATACTTCTGGAAGGCCTGCCCGGCCTTGCCAAGACCACGGCGGTCAAGTCCCTGGCCGCGGCGGTGGACGTCGGCTTCCGCCGCATCCAGTTCACCCCGGACCTTCTGCCGGCGGACATCCTGGGCACCCGGATATACCGTCCCGACACCTGCACGTTCGAGATCCGGCAGGGTCCGATCTTCGACAACATCATCCTTGCCGACGAGATCAACCGCGCCCCGGCCAAGGTGCAGAGCGCGCTTTTGGAAGCCATGAGCGAACGGCAGGTGACGGTGGCGGGCGAGACGTTTCGCGTGCCCGATCCCTTCATGGTGCTGGCCACCCAGAACCCCATCGAGCAGGAGGGCACGTACCCGTTGCCCGAGGCCCAGGTGGACCGGTTCATGCTCAAGGTCCTTATCGGCTATCCCAGTTCCGCCGAGGAAAAGGAGATAATGGCCCGGGCGCATGCCCGGGTGGACGAGAAGGTGGTGGCCAAGGTGGACCCGAAGTCCCTGGTGGACGCCAAGGGAGTGATCAAGGAAATCCACATGGAGCAGAAGATCGTGGACTACATCGTGGACCTGGTCCACGCCACCCGCGACCCTGAGGCCCACGGGGTGGACGCGGGCAACCTCGTGCGCTACGGAGCGTCGCCGCGCGCCTCCATCTACCTGGGCATGGCGGCCCGGGCCCACGCGTTTCTGAACGGCAGGGGGTATGTTATTCCCCAGGACGTGAAGTACATGGCTCCGGACGTCCTGCGGCACAGGGTGATTTTGAGCTACGAGGCCGAGGCCGAGGGCGTCACCCCGGACGACGTCGTGGGGCGCATCCTGGAGCGCGTCGAGGTTCCCTAGCAGCCAGCACGAAAACGCGATCCGCGAGTTGCGCGCGCCATCGGAGCGACCATGGCCCGCGACTTTACCGGCAAACCTCCGGCATCAACGAAAGCGACCATGCTTCCCAAGGAGTTATACAGCCAGGTCCAGCTCCTGCACTTTTCCACGCGGCACAAGGCCGACGACCTGTTCGCCGGCCATTACGCCAGCGCGTTCAAGGGCAAGGGCATGGAGTTCTCCGAGGTCCGGGAGTACATCGAGGGCGACGACGTGCGCGACATCGACTGGAACGTCACCGCGCGCTTCGGCCACCCGTTCGTCAAGGTGTTCTCCGAGGAGCGTGAGCTCACGGTGGCCTTCCTGGTGGACATCTCCGCCTCCAACCTGTTCGGCACGAAAAACCGGTTCAAGCGAGAGGTGATCGCGGAGATATGCGGCGTCCTGGCGTTCACGGCCATCCGCACCAACGACAAGGTCGGGGCGGTGCTGTTCGGCGAGGACGTGACCCGGTTCATTTCTCCGCGAAAGGGCGCGGCCCACGTGTGGCGGCTGATCCGGGACGTGTACACGGAACCGGCCGTGCGGGGCTTTACCGACCTTGCCGTGCCGCTGGACTATGCCAACCGGGTGCTGCGGCGGCACTCGGTGGTGTTCATGATTTCCGATTTCCTGGGCACGGACATGGACGACCGGTTCGCGCTGTCCATGGCCATGGCATCCAGAAAACACGACGTGACGGCGGTCCGGGTGACGGACCCGGCGGAGTGGGTGCTGCCCCGGGTGGGTCTTTTCCGCTGCGTGGACCCGGAATCCGGGCAGGTGGTGGTGGCGGACACGTCCAACCGCCGGCTGCGGGGGCGGTGGGAGCGCACCGTGGCGGAGCAGGACGCGCGCATCAGGCGCGTGTGCGCCCGGGCCGGTGTGGACCTGGTGGACATCTCCACCGGGGACAGCGTGGTGAAGAAGCTGACCGAGGCGTTCCGGAAAAAGGAGAGGCGCAGATGAGGATCTCCCGCCTGCTCCTGGCCGTGCTGGTGTTGTGCCTGCTGTCGCCGCGAAATGTGGGGGCCGAGGCCGAGGAGGCGCCCATGTCCGCGGAACTGGGTGTTTCCGTGGCGGAGCCGTGGGACCCGGTGCCGCTGAGGCTGCGGTTCGAGCTTCCCGGGGATGCGTCCCTGGCGGACCCTCTCGAGATCGGCGGCCTGGGCGGGGACGTGGAGGTCGCTTCCGCGAAACGGGTGAAAGACGGCGTGGACGCGGTGCTGCGGCCCGTGGCCCTGGGCATGCTGGAAATCGGCCCGGTCACTCTGGCATACGAAGGCGGGGAGGCCGGCGGCACCTTGAAGTCAGAGCCCTTGAGCCTGTCCGTGACCGCCGGCCTGGGGGAAAACCCGGACAAGCGCCAGCCCCGGCCCATGAAGGGGATCAAGGAGCCGGACCGTTGGCGACGCTGGATTCCGTGGGCCGCGGCCGGCGCGGCCCTGGTGTCGGCTTTGGCGCTTCTGGCGTGGTGGATCCTTCGGAGGCGGAAGTCGGCTGAGCCCGGAGCGGAGACCGTGCCTCCGCACGTCAGGGCGCTGGAGAGGCTGGACAGGGCGATGCGGGACTACCGGGAGGCCCGGCTGGACACAAAGGGGTACTACTTTGCCCTGTCCGGGATATTGAGGGAGTACATGGAGGCGATTCGCGGGTTTCCCGCGCTGGAGATGACCGTGGACGAGATAGCGGGCCGCGCAAGGGACAGGGCGGACCGGGACGTGCTGGGCCTGTTGCGGGAAGCCGACCTGGTCAAGTTCGCCGGGCACCGGCCCATGGAGACCAGGGCCGAGTCCGATTACGAAGCGGCTCGCCGGTACGTGGAGGAAACCGCACCCCGCGAGGGGCTTGTGCAAACGATGGAACAGGAGGGCGAGGCGGAGTAGCATGGAGGCTCTTGGTTTTCGATTCGCCTATCCCTGGTTGTTGCTCCTGCTGCTTCCCGTGGCGGCGTGGGTGGCGTGGACACTGCTGTCCAGGCCCGCAGCCGTCCGCTTTTCCGGGGCGCGCACCCTGGCCCGGCTCGCCGGTCCCGGTGACGCGATTCGCGCGCGGGTGCCCCTGATTCTGCGTACCGTGGCCCTGGTGCTGCTCGTGGTCACGGTGGCCCGGCCCCAGACGTACAACGTGTCCCGGGAGGTGAATACGCCGGGCGTGGACATCATGCTGTGCCTGGACACGTCGGGTTCCATGCAGGCCCTGGACTTCACCCTGGACGGCGAGCGCACGGACCGGCTAACCGCCGTGAAGAAGGTGGTTTCCGACTTCATCAAGAAAAGGGAGCACGACCGCATCGGCCTCGTGGTGTTCGGAACCCACGCGTTCACCCAGGCGCCCCTGACCCTGGACCAGGGCCTGTTGCTCAAGCTGGTGGCGGGCATGCGCATCGGCATGGCGGGCGACAGCACCGCCATCGGGGACGCACTGGCCATCGCGGGCAAGCGCATCAAGGACATCGAGGCCAAGGAGAAGGTCGTCATACTGCTCACGGACGGGCGCTCCAACGCGGGGGATGTGACCCCGCCGGAAGCCGCGTCCGCGCTGGCTTCCCTGGGCATACGGGTGTACACCATCGGGGTTGGCGGCACGGGTCCGGCGCTGTTTCCCTCCCGGGGCATTTTCGGCAAGCGCCTGGTTCGCCAGGAGGTGGACCTGGATGAACAGACATTGCGGGAAATAGCCGACATCGGCAACGGCCGGTACTTTCGCGCCACGGACACGGAGCGGCTGGTCGAGATTTACGACATCATCGACGAGATGGAGAAGACCGAGGTCAAGGTAAGGGAGTTTTTCCACTACAACGAGAAGTACCTGCTGTTCCTGTTGCCCGCGCTGGCCCTGCTGGGCCTGGAACTTGTGTTCCGGTCCGTGCTGTGGAGGTGCGTGCCATGATATTCGACCGCCTGTGGGTGCTGAATTTTTTATGGCTGGCGCCGTTGGTGGTGTTCGTGCGCGTGGTGGTGGCGCGGCGGCGCAGAAGGGCGCTGGAAGCCTTCGCGGAGGCTGACCTGTTGCCGCGTCTGGCTCCACTGGAAACCCGGGGCAGGGCCGTGGTCCGCGGCGTGCTGTACACCCTGGCCTTTGCCATGCTGGTGCTGGCCGCGGCCGGGCCCAGGTGGGGAGAGCATTACGAGGAGGTGCGGCAAAAGGGCGTGGACATCATCGTGGCCGTGGACGTGTCCCGTTCCATGCTGGTGGAGGACGTGAAGCCCAACCGCCTGGCCCGGGCCCGGCGTGAGGTGGCCGATCTCGTGAACGTGGTGACCGGCGACCGGCTGGGGCTCGTGGCCTTTGCCGGAGCCGCGTTCCTGCAATGCCCTCTCACCCTGGACTACCAGGCGCTGGAAATGTTTCTGGGCCAGTTGTCCCCGGACCTCATTCCCGTGCCCGGCACGGACCTGGGCGACGCCATCGACATCGCCGTCCAGGGCTTCTCCGACGAGTCGGACACGGACAGGGTGATCCTGTTGCTCACCGACGGCGAGGACAACGAGGGCGCCGGCCTGGGCGCGGCGGACAAGGCCGCGGGACAGGGCGTGAAGATATTCGTGTTCGGCATGGGCGAGCCCCAGGGCGGGCCGGTGCCCGCGGCCGAGGGCGGCGGCTTCGAAAAGGACGAACAGGGCAACCTGGTCCTGTCCAGGCTGGACGAAAGGAGCCTGGAGGAAATCGCGAAACGGACCGGCGGCGAGTACGTCCGCAGTACGGACGGCGATCTCGACCTGGACCGGCTGTACTTCGAGGGAATCAAGGAACGGACCGAGGAGGCGACCCTCAAGACGGGCAAGATCGTCGTGCATGAACAGCGATTCTTCCTGTTCGCCCTTGCCGCGTTGCTTCTTTTGCTCCTGGAGGGCATACTGCGTGAAACGACTTCTGGCCACAATGGTGTGCATGACGCTGCTGGCCGCGGCGCCGGCCATGGCCGAAACGCCGGGTGAAAAAGGCGTCCGGCTGTTCCGGGGGGGCGAGTACGAAAAGGCCGCCCAGGCGTTCATGGACGCGGACATGGAAAACCCCAGGCAACCGGTCTGGCGGTACAACCGGGGTGTTGCCGCCCACGCCGCCGGCGACCTGGAACAGGCCGAGTCCGCCTTTGCCAGCGCGGCCAAGCGCGCCGGGGACCAGGACCTGCGTTTCCGCACAGAGTACAATCTGGGCAACACGGCCATGGAAAAACAGGATTTCGAATCCGCGGTGGAGCATTACAGGGAAGCCCTCAGGATCGACCCCGACGACCCGGACGCCCGGGAAAACATGAAACTTGCCCTGTGGAAAAAGGCCCGGGCCGAACAGATGCAACAGCAGCAGGAGCAGGGCGACCGGGGGGAAGAATCGGACCGGGAAAAGAAGGACGGGGAACAACAAAAGGGCGACGGCGACCGGCAGGGTAAGGACCAGCCGGAACAGGAAAAGCAGGAAGGCCGGCAGGAGTCCGAAAAGAGCGACGAGCAGGAGCGGGACCAACAGGGCGGGCAGCAACAACAAGAGGACCAACAGGGAGAACAGGAACAACAAGAGGACCAACAGGGAGAACAGGAACAACAGGCCGGCCAGTCGGAGCAGCAGGAGACGAAACCCGAGGACCTGGAAGGCGAGCTTGCAGGCACCGGGGACGAACAGCAACAGCCCGATGCCGACCAGGGGGACAAGGCTCCTGCCATGACCATGGAAAAACGCAAGGCCCGGGCGCTGCTGGACAACGTGGACGAACCGTCGGCCTCCCAGTTCCGGGGCAGGCGCAGGATCGACAACCCCAGGCCCCGGTCGGGCAAACTGTGGTAGGGCCCATGCGAGTGACAGCCGTCGGGCGTTTTCCAGGCCCGGGGATACAGGCGGGAACATGACACTCAGCACAATGGACATACGGCGCTGGACGCCGGTTGTGGCCGCGCTGGTCGCGCTGCTGTGCGCCGCCGCGGCCCAGGCCGCGCCGTCCGTGGTCCTGTCCGTGGACCGCTCCCGAATGGCGGTGGGCGACACCGTGGCGTTGACCGTGCGCGTGGCCGGCGACGGCGCCACGGGACGGCCCGTGATCCGGGGACTTCAGGACTTCCACGTGAGCGGCCCGGCAACGTCCAGCCAGTACCAGGTCATCAACGGCAAGGCCCGCTCCTGGACCGACTACATCTACGAGATTTCGCCGACCCGAACGGGCGAGGTCACCATCGGCCCCGCCATGGTGGATGCCGGCCAGGACACGCAGCGCAGCAACACCGTGAACATCGAGGTGACCGAGGCCAGGGAGAACGCCCGCGACAATGACAAGTCCGTGTTCTTCACCGCCAAGGTGAACCGAGACAAGGGTTGGCCCGGCCAGGAACTGGTCTACACCCTTACGCTGTACGCCAACGCGGACGTACGCAATCCCAGGCTGGAACTGCCGGACGTGCAGGGCGTGACGCTCAAGCAGCTGGGCGAGCCCAGGAACTTCCAGACGACGATAACCGGGACCCGGTACAGGGCTCTCGAGATCGACTTCAGCATGTTCGTCGCCGATCCCGGCCCCGTTGCCCTGCCGCCGGCTCGGATGCACATGCAGATAGTGGTGCCGCAGAACAGCGCGCAGAGGCGCAGGACGCCGTTCGGCGGCGACCTGTTCGGGTTTACCCGTACGGTGCAGCACACCGAGGAATCCGACGCCGTGGCCGTCGAGATCGTACCGTTCCCCGAACAGGGGCGGCCCCCGGATTTCGGCGGCCTGGTGGGGGACTTCGCCATCACCTCGGAACTGAATCCCGCGAAGGTCAAGGCCGGGGAGTCCGCCACGTTCACCGTGACCCTTTCCGGCACGGGCAACGTCCGGCTGTTCCCGGACCTGGAATTCCCGGAGATTCCCGGGGTCAAGTCCTACGCGGACCAGCCGGTGTTCGAGGAGCAGGCCACTCAGCGGGGAACACGGGGCACGAAGACCATGAAATGGGCACTGGTGCCCCGGGAGCAGGGGGAGATCACCATCCCGCCCATGGGCGTGAGCTGCTTCGACCCGGAAAGGGAGGCCTACCGGACGTTGCGGACCGATCCCATGGTATTGCGGGTGCTGCCGGGTGCCGCGCCCGACGTCACAGGCGGCCGAGTGTCTGCCCCTGAGCAGCCGGAAGGGAAGAAGGAAGTGGCCGTTCTGGGCCGGGACATCTTCCCGGTGCACGAGTCGCCGGACGCGCTAAAGGCGCCCGGATTTCAAACCATGGACAACGGAACCAGGGCGATGCTGCTGGCATTGCCCCTGCTGCCTCTGTTTCTGGGTCTGGGCGTGCTTCTCGTGGGGCGCTGGCGGGCCAGCGGCAACGGCGTGGCCGTGCGCAAGCGGGCGCTGTCCGGCTTTCGCAAAACATCGGAAGGCCTGGACGCGGACGACTGCGTCGGGCTGCACAAGGCGTTTTGCGCGTTCGTGCGCCAGCGGCTGGGGCATTCCGGCGCAAGCCTTTCTCCGGCCGAGGTCCGCTCCGCGCTGACTGAGGCGGGAGCGGACGGGGAACTGGCCGAAGAGGCGGAGTTGCTGTGCGCGAACCTGGAGGCCTGCGTGTTCGCCGGCGTCGGCGCGGGGGACGCGGGCCGGCTGCGGGACGGGGCGCTGGACCTGGCGAAACGAATCGACAAGGCCGTGCGATGACGTATCGGGACAAGACAAATGACAGCCTGTTGAAACACGCGATCCGCTGTGTCGCGCCGCATTTCCCGTCGGTGCGACGAGCCATGAGCGCGCCTTGCTCCTCGAAATTCGCGCGCCTTGCATCTCATCGTTTTTTAACGGTCTGTCGATTCCGGGTTTTTCAACGGACCGGCAGGGGCTTCACCGTGCATGTGTTGCGGTGCGCGGCGGTTCTGGCGGCAGTGGCCGTGGCCGCCGCCGCGCTGTGCGGGGCGGGATTCGCGGCAACCGGGGACGGTTCGGCCCATGCCCTGTTCCTCGAGGCAAACAAGGCGTACACGGGCGGTGAGTACGCAAGGGCCGCCGGTTTGTACGAGAAGGTGATCGACCAGGGCCCGGTGGGCGGCGACGTGTTCTACAACCTGGGCAATGCATACCTGCGCATGGAGGAGTTGGGCCGCGCCATACTGAACTACGAGAAGGCCCGGGTGCTCATGCCCCGGAACCCGGACCTGGATTACAACCTTCGTTATGCCAGAGACAAACGGGAGGACGAGGCGGCTCCCGTGGAGAGCGGCGCGGGCTGGGCCTTCTCCTGGCTGTCCAGCGCCACCGGCGGCGAGGTCTTCTGGACCGTGGCCGCCATAAACCTGCTTTTCTTCGCCATGCTCACACTGCGCCTGTGGGTGCGCGCCGAGTGGACCTTCTACGCATTCATCGCGCTTGCCATCCTCTGGTGCATGGCCGTGTTCTTCGGCAGCGCCAAGTGGTACCTGGCCACCCACGACGACCGTGGCGTGGTGGTCGCCGAGCGAATCGAGGTCCGGGCCGGGCCCGACGAAAACGACACCGTGCTGTTCGCCCTTCACGCGGGTTCCGTAGTTCGTTGCGAAGGCGTGGAAGGTGACTGGCGGCTGGTGCGTTTCGACCAGGACAAGCGCGGCTGGACTCCCCGATCCGGAGTGGAACAGGTACGCCCCCTGTTTCCGGACCAGAGCGACTGAATCCACGGCATCTTACCGACTTCCTCTTTAGCGATTGCACGGCCAACTTGACGGAACGGTTTTTGCCGCCATATTCTGTAAGGCCCGCCGCCGGCTCCTTCGGCCCTCCGGAGAGCGAAACATCCTTTCACCCAACGGGTGAGACGAAGATTTGCTCAAGAATCCGCGGAAAGCCCGATTTATGAGGTTCTTGAAAGTTTTTTCAATATTTTCGTCACGGATTCAGGGGCAGGCCATGCGGGAGATATTACGGAGCTTTCACAAAGCGGCTCGCGCGAATCGGGAAAAAATGTCCGCCTTTGTCTGGTCGCTTTTGCGTATTCCCCCTTTGGCGTTTGTTTTTGCGCGAGGGCCCCACGGCCCTCGCCGGGATAACGAAACATGGAAAACGACAGAATCACGGTTCGGGGTGCCCGCGAGCACAACCTGAAGAACGTGGACGTTGACATACCGAAGAACAAACTGGTGGTGGTGACCGGGCTTTCGGGCTCCGGCAAGTCCACCCTCGCCTTCGACACCCTGTACGCCGAGGGGCAGCGCCGGTACGTGGAGTCCCTGTCCACCTATGCCCGCCAGTTCCTGGAGCGCATGGACAAACCGGACGTGGACAGCATCGAAGGGCTGTCCCCGGCCATCGCCATCGAGCAGAAGACGGCCAGCCACAACCCCCGCTCCACCGTGGGCACGGTCACGGAGATATACGACTACCTGCGGCTGTTGTTCGCCCGAGCGGGCAGGCCCCATTGCTACCAGTGCGGCAGGGCCATCACCTCCCAGAGCGTGGACCAGATCGTGGACCAGGTTCTGGCTCTGCCGGAACGGACAAAACTGCTCATCATGGCCCCTTTGGTCACGGGCCAGAAGGGGACCCACGAAAAGCTGTTCACCAGGCTGTTGCGGGACGGGTACGCCCGGGTGGAGGTGGACGGCGAGGTGCTGGAACTGGACGGGATCAGGCCGCTGGAAAAGAACAAGAAGCACGACATATCCGTGGTGGTGGACCGCCTCGTGGTCAAGGAGGGCATCCGGAACCGGTTGGCCGATTCCCTGGAGCTGGCCATGGGGCAGACAGGCGGTTTTGTCACCGTGAAGATCCCGAACGACAGGGAGATACTGTTCTCGGAAAAATCCGCCTGCGTGCAGTGCAACATCAGCTTCCCTCCGCTGACTCCGGCCAGCTTCTCGTTCAACTCGCCCCAGGGCGCGTGCCCCAAGTGCGACGGCCTGGGCTCCACCATGGAGTTCGACCCGGACCTGGTGGTGCCCAACCCGGACCTTTCCCTGCGGGAAGGCGCGGTGGAGCCCTGGGCAAAGCGCAATTCCATCCATTTTTTCGAGTTTCTGGACGCCATGTGCAGTTTTTACGGCATCGACGCCAACCAGCCCTTCCGCGACCTTCCGGAAAAGGCGCGCCGCGCCCTGATGTACGGCTCCGGAGGCGAGCCCATCCCTTTCTATTTCGAGCGCGGCGGCAAGCGATTCACCTATCACAAGCCGTTCGAGGGCGTGATCCCGAACCTGTCCCGGCGCTACCACGAGACAGGCAGCACGCAGATGCGCGAGGAGATAGAACGTTACCTGAACTTCAAGCCCTGTACCGGGTGCAACGGCACCCGCCTGCGCAGGGAAAGCCGCTCCGTACGGGTGGGAGGCAGGACCATCTTCGAGGTCACGGCGCTGTCCGTTGCGCGGGCCGTGGAGTTTTTCGGCTCCCTGGAACTGACGGAGCGGGAGCGGGCCATTTGCGAACGCATCCTGAGGGAGATCCAGGAACGCCTGGGCTTTTTGTCCAATGTGGGCCTGGGTTATCTGACCCTGGACCGTACCGCCGCGACCCTTTCCGGGGGCGAGGCCCAGCGTATCAGGCTGGCCACGCAGATCGGGTCCAAGCTCACCGGCGTGCTGTACGTGCTGGACGAACCCAGCATCGGCCTGCACCAGCGGGACAACCAGAAATTGCTGGACACCCTGGCCAACATGCGGGACCTGGGCAATACCGTGCTGGTGGTGGAGCACGACGAGGAGACCATAAGAAGCGCGGATTTCGTGGTGGACATGGGGCCGGGCGCGGGTCGCAAGGGCGGGCACGTGGTCTATGCCGGCCCGCCGGAGGACATGCTGAACTGCGAGGAATCCCTCACCGGGCAGTATCTCTCCGGCAGGCAGACCATCCCGGTGCCGGCACAGCGCCGCAACGGCTCCAGCGGTTCGCTGGTGATCGAGGGAGCCCGTGGGAACAATCTCAAGGACATCGACATCGAGTTTCCCCTGGGCCGCCTCGTCTGCGTAACCGGTGTCTCCGGGTCGGGCAAGTCCACCCTGGTCGTGGAAACCCTGTACCGGTCGCTGGCACAGAATCTTTACCGGACCCGGGTATCCTCCGGCGCCCATGACAGAATCACGGGCCTGGACCAGGTGGACAAGGTGATCCACATCGACCAGGCGCCCATAGGCCGCACGCCGCGTTCCAACCCGGCGACCTACACCGGCGTATTCACGTACATCCGTGAGATGTTCGCCAAGACACCGGATGCCCGCATGCGTGGGTACAAGCCGGGCCGTTTCTCCTTCAACGTGAAGGGAGGCCGCTGCGAGGCGTGCGCGGGGGACGGCATCATCAAGATCGAGATGCACTTCCTCCCGGACGTATACGTGGCCTGCGACGTGTGCCACGGTGAGCGGTACAACCGGGAGACCCTGGAGATACGCTACAAGGGAAAGAGCATCGCCCAGGTGCTGGACATGACCGTGAACCAGGCATGCGAGTTCTTCAGCAAGATAGGCCGCATCCGCAACAAGCTGCAGACCCTGGTGGACGTGGGCCTGGGATACGTCCGCCTGGGGCAGGCCGCAACGACCCTTTCCGGAGGCGAGGCGCAGCGCATCAAGCTGGCCCGCGAACTGTCCAAACGGGGCACGGGCCGAACCGTGTACATCCTGGACGAACCCACCACCGGCCTGCATTTCGCGGACATTCAAAAACTTCTGGAGGTCCTGGGGCGGCTCGTGGACGCCGGCAATACCGTCGTGGTGATCGAACACAACATGGACGTCATCAAGACGGCGGACTGGCTCATCGACCTGGGCCCGGAAGGCGGAGAGGAAGGGGGGCGGATCGTGGGTTGCGGCACGCCCGAGGACCTGGCCCGGATCACCGGCTCCCACACGGGACAATACCTCCGCGACCTGCTGGGCAGGTGATTGGCAGGCGGTGAACGGATCTTGCCCGCGCGGTGGGAACCCGGCAGCAGGTTTGACGGTTTCGGAAAACAGCCCCCTGAATCCGTGACGAAAATGTTGAAAACTGGGGTATGTAGCTGGCTCAAGCACCCCCTGTCAGCCCGTTGAAAAACTCGAGATTTGCAGCCTGTTCAAAAACGATGAGATGCAAGGCGCGCGAATTTCGAGGAATAAGGCGTACTTATGGTACGCTGCACTGACGAGAAATGAAGTGCAACGCCGCAGATCGCGTTTTTCAACAGGCTGCTATATATTGTGGTTTAGATTCAGCCAAACATTTCGCTCCACCGCCGAGGTGGTCAGTACTCAAGCCAATTTGGGCGAGAGTATCGACCCAGGCCACATCCGCACCACCTGAGACCGCTCACGGATTCAGGAGCCCCTCATTCGGAAAAGGCCATTATGCGATACAGGGGGATCATTCAAAGCACGGTGCAATGGATGCTGATCCTCGTGGCGTGCCTGCTCCTGCTGGAGGGCGGCCTCCACCTGTACCTTTTCGGCTTTGCACCAAAGCCCGACCTTCTGGTTCCCGCCACCGGCGGGACCCTGTACCATCCGCTCACGTGGAGGCTCGAATCCGGGACGGACCGCACCACGTCCTATCTCAATCCCATGCAGCGCGACTGGACGCATTCCTGGTCCGTGAACCGGGAAGGATACCGAGGCGATCCGGTGACCAGGGCGTCCCGGCCCGTGGTGGTGCTGGGCGACTCCTTCGCCTTTGGGGCAGGGGTGAACGACGACGAGTGTTTTCCCTCGGTCCTGGCAGACATGCTCGGCGGAATGGAGGTGGCCAACCTCGGCGTGCCCGGGTACAACACGCCCCAGGAGGTGGAGTGGTTCCTGCGTTTGGGCGTGGACCTGAATCCGCGGGCCGTGGTGTTGGGCTACGGAGTCCGGGACTGGGAGCCCAACCTCTTCGGGTCGACATGGGAGGTGCGGCTGGCCCGGTGGTCCAACGTATATGCTGTGTTGAAGTACCTGTCCATGGCCGGTCAGGAAGCCGGCGATCCGCGAATCCGTGAAGGAATGCCCCGGGTGTTCCAGGCCCTGGACCGGCTGCACGACGAGTGTGGCGACATCGATGCGGCCCTGCTGGTGGCCGCGCTGTATCCCGGACCGGGGGTGAACCTCCTGGGCGCCTGGTGCGCGGAGCGGGGAATCCGGTTTGTCGACCTGTCCCGGAATTACGGAAAGCCCGGCATGGTGATACCTGACGACGGACATCCCACGGCGGAGGCGCATTTTGTGTACGCGGCCCAGACTGCGTGGGCGCTGAATGGTCTCGGCATTTCCGAAACGGGCGGCAGGGGGCTGGCGTCGCTGGCCCGGGCCTTGCGCGACGCCGGGCAGGAAAAGGCGGCAAGGCAGGTGGAAAAGGAATCGGCGCGAAGGCGCACCGGTGTCAACTTCGGCACGGATTCTCTCCCCTCAGGCAGGGTATCTCCCCCCTCACCGTGAGGGAATGGCACAGGAGGTCCAGTCGCAGCGAAAAATCCACGTTTTCCACCACCACCCGTTCCGATACCTGCAGGATGGCTGGCGTGAAATTCAATATGGCGTGGACGCCCGCGCCGGCCAGTCGGTCCGCGCATGTCTGGGCCCCGCCTTCCCGGGTGGCGAGAACACCGATGTCGAAACAGTGCTTTTTGCGCACCTCGGCCACGTCGCTGATGTGGCTCACGGTGACGTCGCCGACGGTCTTGCCCACCGTGCTGGGGTCCTCGTCGAACGCGGCCGTGAACACGAAGCCCCTTTCCTGGAAGGGTTTGTGGCTCAGCAGGGCCCTTCCCAGGTTGCCCACACCCACCAGTCCCAGTAGCCAGGTCCGGTCAATTCCCAGAATCCGCCGGATGTCCCGTAGCAACTCGTGGCAGTGGTAGCCCAGGCCGCGGGTTCCGAACTGCCCGAAATAAGCGAGATCCTTGCGTATCTGCGAGGAGTTGGCCCCGCACATGTCGGCAAGGGTGCTGGAGGACACCACGTCCACTCCCTGGCGTTTCAGTATTTCCAGATTCTTGGCATACAGGGCGAGGCGCATGATGGCGATTTTGGGGATTTTCTTCACGGAGCGGCCTCCGGATTCGGACGGGGGGACGGCTGGTTAATTTGTGCAATTTTGCACAAGCGAGAGGAAAAAGAGAGGCCGCGAAAATCACGGCCTCTCCCTTTTACCTGACGGTCAAGCCGCTTCCTATGCGCCGAACAGGGCGGCGATGGCGCCGGCCTGGGGATGGGCGAAAATCAGGATGAGGCTGACGACCAGCGCGTAGATACACAGGGACTCGATCATGGCGAGGCCGATGAGCATCGTTACGGTGATCTTGCCCGAAGCCTCGGGATTGCGCGCAATGCCCTCGACGGCGTTCTTCAGGCCGATGCCCTGGGCGATGCCGCAGCCGAAAGCGGCAATGGCGATGCCAAAACCGGCTGCAATGACGGAAGCGATGAAAAACTGAAGTGCTTGCGGTCCAAGTTCCATTTGTAAATCCTCCTTTGGATTGTTTGTCGCGGGCTTCTTCCATTTACCCGACTTGTGAATATGGGGCTTCTTCCAGAAAACCCGGGGTGAAACCGTTTCCGGTGCCGCGTGCCCTTAGTGGGCGTGCTCCATGGCGCCGGTGAAGTACATTGTCGAAAGCAGGAAAAATACGAACGCCTGCACCAGCGCGACGAAGATGCCAAGGGCCATGATCGGCAGGGGGGCGAAGAACGCGCCCGCCAGCAGGAACAGGATGCCCAGCACCAGCTCGTGTCCCATCATGTTTCCGAAAAGACGGAAGGACAGGGACAGTACCCTCGCGAGGTGCCCGATGATCTCAATGGGCATGATGATGGGGATCATCCACCACACCGGTCCGGTGAAGTGGTGGTAGTACTTGGCTCCGTGGTACATGACGCCGATGACGTGGGTCATCACGAAGACCACCAGCGCGCAGGACGCCGTGGTGTTCAGGCTGGCCGTGGGGGGGTAGAATCCCGGGACCAGGCCCACGAGATTGCACACGAAGATGTAGATGAACACCGTGGCCAGGATCGGGAAGAACCTGCGTCCCTCCTCGCCGGTCACGTCCACCATGAAATCCTCGATGCCGCCCACGAGCATCTCCGCCACGTTCTGTTTCTTTCCGGGAACGAGGCTCAACCCGCGGGTCAGCAGCCATGCGCCGACGATCAGCAGAATGATGACCACCCAGGAGTAAATGACATGGGGATACGCATGGGCAAAATGATCAAAGCCCATGAATTCCAGCAGTTTGACAAAGAACATGTATGGATGTTCCACCTTGGCCGCCTCCTTAATCCGAATTTAACCGTTTTTAACCAATATGGTGTTTCAGCTCGGCTACCAGGGCCGTGATGATGCTCAACACCACCACGGACAACCCTATGAACAGGCCGAGCGGGTCAACGAACTTGCCGGCTATCAGCACGAAAATGATCAGCCCGCTCGCGAAAAAGCGCAGGTAATACTTCGCTATGATGGCGTGGTAATTCTGCAACTCCCCGGGCCGGAAGGCGTTTTTCAACGTCCGCGCCAGGAGGTGGAAATTACCGCAGGCGATGAGCCCTCCCGCCAGAACGCCTATCGTGAACGGCATCGGGGCAGCCCACAGACTGACCGCGCAGCAGACCAACAGGATGAGCCAGTTCGCCCGGACCACGAAGCGGACCAGCCGCTCCTCGGTGGACATTCCGTCTTGTTCGTTTTCGGGCATCGCCCCTTGCCAGACCGCCGGCATTTGCAAAACAGGTACCCCCCGTCAGATTTTCCTGGCCCTTTCCATGGCGTGCAGCAGGTTCCTGAACCCGGCCGCGATCCCCAGGCCCAGCACGATGAGCGTGAGCCAGGGCTGGGTGCCCAGGTAGCGATCAAGCACCACGCCGATGACAAGGCCGATAACCACGGAGAGGGCCACGGACATGCCGATGCTGGCGAAGTAAGCCATCTCTCTTATGTGGCGAACGGTTTCCCGTTTCATGTCCAATCCTGTCCAGGAAACAGTTCGCGCGGTTGCGGCGAACGTCTTTCGCAGGCCACCCCACGCGAGCAAGCCAAATAACAAAGGGAGCGGTTTGTGTCAACGAAAAAAGGCGCGCGAAACGGCGCGACAAAACGCTTACGGGCTCGTACATCCTTTGGGAGCGCCTTCTTTGCTCCATTTTGCACAAGGCGGGCGCCGGACCATTTTTTTACCGTCTTCCGGAAAAACCCGCCAAAAATCGATTCTCGCCCGACTCTCTGGTTCTCCCCCCGAATCCGTGACGAAAATGTTGAGTAATCTTCAAAAACCCCATAAGTCGGGCGTTGTGAATGATCTTAAACAAGGTTTGTTTCACCCACCGGTTGAAAGAATTGTGGCTCATCCGACTAATGCGCACCTTGTCTCATGCTGTGCGTCCGCGGCGTCAGAGACCGGCCGGCATACCTGGTTCGGCCGGCCTCTTCCTTGCCCCCACACCACCCGAGACTGCTCACGGATTCAGGTCTCCCGTTGCGACACTCCCTCGAAAAACGCTCCGGCCCCTGTCAGGAAGGCTACCGGAACCAGCAGGTGCAACGGAGCCACGTACCGGGGCAGGACAATGGTCAACGCGGCCATGGACGCCGCATACACCACCCCTGTTCCCGCGACGGCCCCGGAAGCCAGGGACAGACGCGAAGCCGCGGGCCGGCCCGGTGCAAGCGCCCAGAAGGCCATTGCCAGCCACGCCGCCAGCATCATGCCCGGAGCGGGCCTGAAACCTGCGGTCAACGGGGCCCTGTCATAGGCTTCGCCGTAGAGTCCGGACATTCCCACGAAACCCGTGCCGGCCAGTATTTCCCGGTTTTTCGCGTCGTTTTCGTAAAACAACATGGAATGCAGGGAGCCGCGGGCGATGGTCTCGGTGGGATCCCGCCTGAAATAGTCCGAAAAATCGTCCAGCACGTCGTCCAGTATGTAAAGGTTCGGCGTGGTCATGAACAAGAAGTACGCCGCATTCATGTAGTCGTCCGGACTCCCGGCGCCGCCGTTTCGGGCCAGCATGTCCCTAATGGCCTGGTGCGGACCCATCCACAGGTCGCCCACCTCCGGATCCACCAGGATGTCCACGGTGCGTGCCAGAAGGGGGTCCCGGGCGCGGGATCTGACCTGGGAGAGCAGGGCGGCCGCGTCCTTGTCCGGTATCCCGTCCCACGGGAAAAAATGGAGGCGGTATGCGCCGACCCGGCCTATGATGAACGAGTACTCCTTGTCCAGCTTGTGGCTTGCCGCGCGCAGCCCCGCCGAGGCCACGACCAGCACGCACATTGCCCCGGCAATGCATACACCGGTGGCCATAAGGTGCTTGCGGGGGCGACGGAACCGGTCCCATGCGAACCGGGCGAGGCAGTACATGGGCAAAAGGGCGCACAGCGCAACACCGGCGTGTCTCGTGTACACGACCATGAGCAGAAACAGGTGATACAGGAAGACATTACGCCACCGGCCGTGCAGGACGAGGCGGACGAAAGCCCCGAAAAGCAAGACCATGGCAGGCAGGAACAGGGCTTCGAAGTAGATCCCGTGGACCAGAAGATGCAACGGCGTGGCCGCCAGCATGACGGTAGGCACAAGCACCCTCGTGGGACCCTGCCGGAAGGCGAATGCGAGATAGACCACGGACAGGATCCAGGCCGCGTGCTGGGCCATGACAATGCCGTAAACGGTCATGTCGCTTATCCCGCCAAAGGCCAGTTCCATCGCGTGCACCAGTGCCACGTACAGTGGAGGATGGTGCGGAATCTGATTCAGCGGCGCCTCCAGAACCACCAGTGAGTCGATGTGGTTCCATGTCGGCGGGTAAAACGCCAGGAGATGCCAGGACGGAAGTATTGCCAGGACGACAGCCGCCACGTTCCACCAGTTCACGCGGCCGGATTGTTCCGGTGCGGACGCAACTGCGTCGGTGTGCTGGCAGGTTTCGCGGTTACGGTGCATTCATTGTCCCGTGAACGGTCAGTGTTCGTCGAGTGGGCCTTTTCGTGGTAGTCGCATGGGGCAGGCCCTTCCGGGACATGGCCGGGAGCCGCGCCCGGCCCGTTGGCGGGGATCATAACATCCCGGCGGAACACGGTAAATCCCGCCGTCGCCATTCCGGTGCGGTTTTTTTCTGGAAAATCCGATCCCGTCGCGGTATCCTTGATGATGGTCGCATCACCGTGTACAATCACGCCAGTCACGCGGGAGCATGCCCCCCGCCCGATCCGTTTCTCTTTATCAGCCTGTTGAAAAACGCGATCCGCGGAGTTGCGGCGCGTTTCCCGTCGATGCGACGTACGCCGGGTACGCCAATCTCCCGGGAATTCGCGCGCCTTGCATCTCACTGTTTTGACCAGGCTGCCAATTCCGGGTTTTTCAACGGCCTGTTATGGACATTCTCCTGATAGATTACCAGCCCCGGGGCGCCACGGTGAACCGGGAGCAGACCGGGACCTACGGCTCCCGCTTCCACGCGCGTGGCCCGGCCGGGATTTTCCTGTCCCGGCTGAAGGGGGGCAACGTCCGCCTGCCGCTGGTGTCCTTTTCCCTCGCCGGGGCGGTTTTTCAGTCCGGCGGGCATACGGTGCGCATGACCCACGGCATGCCGGAACAGGGAGCGGATGTCGCCTTTTTCGCCACCGCCATGTACCACTGGCGAAACGATGTGGCGTTTCTGGCCGCGTTGCGGGAAAGACACCCGGACATGCGGGTGGGGGTGGCGGGCGCGTTTTCCGGGGCCATGCCCCATCTGTATCGGGACGTGGCGGACTTCGTGGTGGAGGGGGAACTGGAGGCTGCGGCCCTTGCCTGCGCGGAGGGCAGGGAGGACTTCTCCGGAACCGTGGTTTCCCACGGCTTCGTGGACGTGAACCGCCTTCCCCTGCCTGACTGGTCCGCTTTCCCGTTGAAGCGTTACTCCTACCGGCCCATGTTGCCCAGAGAACCCTTCCTGCCTGTGCAGACATCCCGGGGTTGCCCCCGGGCCTGTCCCTTCTGCCCCTACATCCCGGCCCAGGGAACACGGCTGCGCAAGCGGCACGTGAACACGGTGGAGCGGGAGTTGCGAATGTTGCAGGAGGAGCACGGCGTTCGCTCTGTGCTGTTCAGGGACCCCATTTTTACCGTGTCCGCCAGGCGCACCAGGGACCTGTGCTCGCGGATCGCCGGTCTTCCCGGACCCTTGGACTGGGCTTGTGAAACCACTGTGGATGATCTGACCGCGGAACTCGTGGACCACATGGCCGGGGCGGGACTCAGGGCCGTCAACCTGGGTGTCGAAAGCGCGGACATGGAGGTCCTTGAGAAATCCGGTAAAAAACGGTACAACCCCGAACATCTGGAAACGATGGTGGAAAGGCTGCATGACCGGGGCGTGGCGGTGCAGGCCTTTTACATGCTGGGCCTGTGGGACGACACCCCGGAAACCATGGAGCGAACCCTGGAACTGGCCCGGGATCTGAATACCTACACGGCCCAGTTCTGCGTGGCGACACCATTTCCCGGCACCGCCTGGTTCAGGCTGGTTCGCGAACACCTGGCCCATGAGGACTGGGAACAATTCACCGAATACCGGCCCGTGCTGGAGATTCCCGGAGCAACGGCAGGGGACATTCGCCGGACCAGGGACCGTGCCTACGCCACCTATTACTTCAGGCCACGATGGCTGTTGCGCCACGGATTCAGGGCGCTGTGCGGCTTCTTTCACGGATTCAGGGGAATGTAAGGGCATGCAACGAAAGACCCTGGTAGTGCAGATACCCTGCAAGGACGAGGCGGGCAACCTCGAGGCCACCCTGGCGGACATTCCCAGGGACCTGCCCGGAGTGGACCGGGTGGAGGTGCTGGTGGTGGACGACGGGTCAGTGGACGGGACCGCGGAAAAGGCCGTGGAACTGGGGGTGGAGCACGTTCTCCGGTTTTCCACCAACCGCGGCCTGGCCCGGACGTTCGAGTCCGGACTCCAGTTCGCCGCCCACGGCCTGGGCGCCGACTATGTGGTGAACACGGACGGTGACAACCAGTACCAGGGAGCGGGCATCGCCGACCTCGTCCGGGAGATCCGGGCCACCGACGCAGGCATGGTGGTGGGCCGGCGTGATTACGACACGTCGCCCCACTTCTCGGAGTTCAAACGCGCCGCCATCCGTCTGGGGTCCCGGGCCCTGGGAGTGGTCGCGGGGTATCCGGTGGAAGACGCGCCAAGCGGCTTTCGCTGCTTCACGGGGCAGGCTGCCCGGCGCCTCACGGTCCTGTCCCGTTTCACCTACACCATGGAAACGCTGGTGCAGGCCCGGGTCAAGGGCGTCCGGGTCCGTTTCATCCCGGTTTCCACGAATCCTCCGTCCCGGGGCTCGAGGCTCATGGACAGCTCCTGGCACTACCTGTGGCGGACCATGGTGTCCCTCGTAGCCATCGTGGCCCTGTATGAACCCCTGTGGCTGTTCGCCGGCTGCGCCGCCGCCGGACTGGGCGGGCTCCTGCTCGCCGGTCTCTTCACCGGAACAGGCTGGTTTTTCTCCCTTATCTCGGTACTTCTCGTGATCAACGGCGGCTTTACCGCCCTGGTGGGCAAGATGCTGGTCACCAACCGCATCCACGTGGAGGAACGCCTTCTCTG
This sequence comes from Desulfatibacillaceae bacterium, assembly GCA_046542385.1. Lineage (GTDB taxonomy): Bacteria > Desulfobacterota > Desulfobacteria > Desulfobacterales > Desulfatibacillaceae > JBKHBM01. Next base: position 27,712 of record JBKHBM010000018.1, read on the forward strand.
GCTGGCCCCGGACCTTACGCCCGAGCAGTGGGCGCGCAGGCTGGGAGCAAGTGTTTACTACCGCTATGGAGAGATGAGGTTTTCACGCTGATCGAGCCGTTTGGCGGGGTGGTTCGATCCCTTTCAGGGATTTGATTCCGGGATGGCGGGTTTTTCCGGTTGAAATTGCCCATGCTCGATGTTATGAGATTGTGCCATTTCGCACAAGCCTGTCCCCTCCGGTCATGACCATCGCCAGGAGAGGGTGGGCTTCCGGGCCGGTGTGTCCGGATGAACAGGAATTATTGGAGGCGTCGGCCTTCTTTCGGATAGAGAATCGAGCAGGGTTTCGTGGCGGCTTCCAGGCCGTGTTTAATGGGACCCGGGAACCGAACCTGCAACCAGAAAGCGGAGGACCTGATTATGAGTAGGACATGGCTTGGAGTTCTTTGTGTCCTGAGTCTCGTGGCGTTTGTGGCCGTGGCGGCGCCCGCCCTGGCCCAGGACGCGGCTAACACGGCGGAACCCTCGGGACCCATGACGGAGGGAGGAGATGCCCTGCCCGCCTGGGGATGGGCTCTCGTGCTGTTGGTCGTGACCTTCATCATGGGCATACTCGCGGTTTTGGGCGGCGTGGGAGGAGGAGTTCTCTTCGTACCCATCGTCAGCGGCTTTTTTCCGTTTCACCTGGACTTTGTCCGTGGCACCGGCCTTCTGGTGGCCCTGTCCGGTGCGTTGGCCGCCGGCCCTGGCCTGCTGCGCATGGGCCTGGCAAGCCTGAGGCTGGCCATTCCGGTGGCGCTGATCGCTTCTTCATGCGCCATCGTGGGCGCCATGATCGGCCTGGCCCTGCCCACGAACATCGTGCAGACGGCGCTGGGCGCCACCATCCTCGGCATCTGCGTGCTGATGCTCACGGCCAAGAAGTCGGAACTGCCCGAGGTCAAGCAGGCGGACAAGCTGTCCTCCGCATTGCGGATCTACGGCGTGTACCACGAGGCCAGCACCAACGAAATCATCGACTGGAAGGTGCATCGCACCCCCCTGGGGCTGTGCCTTTTCGTGATCATCGGCGTCATGGCCGGCATGTTCGGTCTGGGCGCCGGATGGGCCAACGTCCCGGTGCTGAACCTGCTCATGGGCGCCCCCCTCAAGATCAGCGTGGCAACCAGCAAGTTCCTCCTGTCCATCACCGACACCTCCGCCGCCTGGATTTACATCAACAAGGGGTGCGTCATTCCCATGATGGTGGTACCCTCGTTGGTGGGCATCATGCTGGGCTCCTTTGTCGGCGTGCGCATCCTGCGTGTGGTCAAGCCCGGCGTCGTCCGGTGGATCGTTATCGGCATGCTGGCCTTTGCCGGCCTGAAGGCCCTGTCCAAGGGTCTGAACCTCGGCTTCTAGCAGGCCGTTGAACAACTCGGAATTGGCAGCCTGTTAAAACGATGAGATGCAAGGCGAGCGAATTTCGAGGGGCAAGGAGTACTTAGCGTACGCCGCAACGCCGCAGATCGCGTTTTTCAACAGGCTGCTAAAGGCCCCGGTAACCGGACAGACAGAAAAAAACAACCCGCTCTTGCAATACTTGAGGAGGGAATATAATGGCGGAAGAACAAGACGACAAAAGACTGGAGGCGTCAGAGGAGCAGGTGCTCTACGCCAGGATCCTGGACAAGGGGATGAGCCTGGGGCTCATCATCCTGTTCATCACCTTTTTCATCTACGTGTTCGGCATCCTTGATCCCTATGTGCCCAGGGACCAGCTTACCGAGCTGTGGACTCATAACGTGGGAACCTATCTTCACGAGACGGACGTCGAAGCCGGCTGGTGGTGGGTAACCAAGGTCAGCAGCGGTGACTTTTTGAACTTTATCGGCATAGCCCTTCTGGCTGGCGTCACCATCATCTGCTACATAGCCATCGTTCCGGTGCTGTGGAAGAACGACGACAAGCTGTACGCGGTGATTGCCATACTGGAAGCGCTCGTGCTGTGCCTGGCCGCCAGCGGAATCCTGGGAGTCGGAGGCCATTAGCCGGTTTTCGCTCCCGGTGTACCGGGAATTCCGGCGGGGCGAACATCCGGACAGGTCCGGTCGACGGCCGGGCCGTCAGACGGCTGGCAGGCTGGTAAGAGGAATCACGGACGGGGCGCATGGCCTTTTTCAAGGTTGGGCGCCCCGTTTTACCCGCCGGACAGACCGTCCAGCCGTTCCGCCAGGAATCCGGCCAGGGCGGCATGCGCCTCCGGAGGAAGATGCCCGTCCAGCCGCCGGTGGCCGGCAATTACCTCCGATGCGTCCAGGACGGTGACATCGCCGTCCCCGTACACGCCTTCCACGTATTCCCGCGCCTTGTCGTCCAGCACCACGACCGCCAGTTCGATCCCCTGTTGCCGGCAAAAGCCGGCCATCCGCCGCATGGCCCGCGCCGCCCGATTCCTGTTGGCTTCGGACCACCTGTCCCGGGCCTGCTGTTTCTGCTTTTGCACGATGAGCATGGCGACCACCTGCCGCGCCAGGCAGGAGGGGGAGCGCGCCGGCCACGAGAAGGCGATTCCGGGCAGGTCGGGTTCCAGGTCGTTGGTGTTGAAGACGTACACGGCTGAGTGGAAACGGAAGCGGCCGTGCATCCGCGTGAGGTGTTCGGCCGTGTTCACGGCATTGTAGCCTGGCACACCGAAGTTCAATACCTCGATGTCCGGCGTGGCGTCTTCCCAGACCGACTGGAAGGCGCGGGGCCCGGCCACGGCCCATCCGAATACCTCGGAATCGCCGAACGTGCCCACGCGCCGGGTTCCCGGAGTCGGTGACCGGCTGACGACACCGGGTTCCCTGAAGCCCTGGGAGTTGATGCGCCATGTGACCGGTTCGGGCAGAGGTTCCTTCAGCCCGGAGAATTCCAGTCGTGTTTCGGGAGTGAGCACGTAGCCGCGCGGGTCGTCCACGGGGGTGAAAAGGCCCATGAAGCTCGCATATTGGGGCAGGAGCAGGCGCGCCCCGATTTCAAGCAGCAGGAGGGTGGCCGCGAGTACCGCCAGAAGACGCAGGCCCGTGAGGAAGGCCTTGGGTAACCGCCCGCCGTTTGTTTCGTTTCCGTCCATGTTCGCTGATCCGTTTGTTCGGGCGCGAGGGGTTTGCGGGTACTCCGCGTGCAGGAGAGCTTAGAGCGTTTGGGAGGGCGAATTCAAGGGCGAATGGCACGAGGGCGGGACAAGCCTGCGTGAAAAAGGAAAAAAGGCCATGCACGGGCATGGCCTTCATTCAAACGATTCGCGCCGCGGGGGCGCGTTGTTAACTGATGGGGTGAGTGATGGGACTTGAACCCACGATCTCCGGGGCCACAACCCGGCGCTCTGACCAACTGAGCTACACCCACCGTAAGCAAAGACGCATGGTTAGCACAGCCGGTTTCCGATTTCAAGTGGTTTTTCCATGGTTGTAGATGGCAAATAAACTGTCCTGGTTCGTGGCACGGACCTGTCCGGTATATCTGGAAGCCAAGGAGGCGAAAAGGGGTTTTGGCACACCCGATTTCGCTGCCGCGCGCCGGGCTTTCCAACTTCCTGTTGACGATAAGGGACAAGTTTTTATATGACTTGAAAGCCTGAAAAGACTTTGAACATGGCAAATCCGGGAGCGGCGGCCGTTAACAGCCCATTGTAAAACCCGAAATCAACAGTCTGTTCAAAAACGATGAGATGCAAGGCGCACGAATTTCGAGGAGGTTGGCGTACAACCGGTACGCCGCATCGACGAGAAATGCGCCGCAACGCCGCAGATCGCGTTTTTCAAGAGGCTGTCAAGCGGCAATCGTCGTCCAGGGTGGGTCGTCCACAGGAGGGAGCCTGTCTTGTCCGTTTTTCTGATTCGCGCCATCGTCGGCATCATCGGTGCCTTTTTGCTCATGAGGTTCTTCTACCCGGACGCGGCCATCGAGTATTCGGTGGTGCTGGCAGCCGTGCTCGTCGGCCTTGCGTACCTTATGGAAAAGGCGCGCGGAGGAGGCCGGGGATCGGGCGGCGGGTAGGGCTGAGCCCCGCCATGTCCGGCCGGCGTGGAGCGGGTGTCCGGAGCGGAGGTAAGCACCTCCCCGGCCATGGATTGCCATAACAGTCCGTTGAAAAATTTCAAACTTGCAGCCTGTTCAAGAATGATGGGATGCAAGGCGCACTCATGGTGCGTCGCACCGATGGGAAATGCAGCGCGTACCGCGCGGATCGCGTTTTTCAACAGGCTGATAACCGACACGTTCGCCGATCCGGCGCACAAGGCGCGGCACAAGCGTTCCACGGAGTTTATGAAGCAGATAATATTAGGCACCGCCGGTCACATCGACCACGGCAAGACGAGCCTCATCCGGGCCCTTACCGGAACGGACACGGACCGTCTCGTGGAGGAGAAGCGCCGGGGAATAACCATCGAACTGGGATTCGCCGCCCTGGAGCTGCCCAGCGGGCAGCGGGTGGGAGTGGTGGACGTTCCTGGACACGAGAAGTTCGTCAAGAACATGGTGGCCGGTGCCACGGGTATCGACGTGGTCGCCATGATCATCGCCGCGGACGAGGGCGTCATGCCCCAGACCCGCGAGCACCTGGACATCTGCTCCCTTCTGGGAGTGCGCCACGGCATGGTCGTCGTCACCAAGGTGGACATGGTGGACGAGGACTGGCTGGAACTGGTCCTGGACGACATCGCCGAGTCCCTGGAGGGCACCTTCCTGGAAGGTGCGCCCGTGGTAACCTGCTCCTCGGTCACCGGCCAGGGCCTTGACGCGTTCAGGGAGGAACTGGACGCCATTTGCGAGAAGGTCCCGGCTCACGGCACCGGCGGAGTGTTTCGCCTGCCCACGGACCGCGTATTCACCATGCGCGGTTTTGGCACGGTGATAACGGGCACCGTGGTTTCGGGCAGGATCAGCGTGGGAGAACCGGTCGAGATCTATCCGACGACGATCCGTTCCAAGGTCCGGGGCCTGCAGGTCCACGGGGAAAGTGTGGGGGACGCCGAGGCGGGCATGCGCACCGCCATCAACTTCCAGGGCGTGGACAAGGCCCAGGTGGAGCGGGGGGACGTGGTGGCGCGGCCCGGAACACTGGTGCCCAGCTACATGGTGGACGTGCTTTTGCGGCTGCTTCCCACCTGCGAGAAGCCACTGAAAACCCGAAAACTGGTGCGCTTCCACACCGGCACCAGCGAGGTCCTGGGCAAGGTCGTCTTCCTGGACCGGGAGGAACTGGCCCCCGGCGAGGAGGCCGTGGCCCAGCTTCGCCTCGACAATCCCGTCTGCACGGTCCGGGACGACCGCTTCGTCATACGCAGCTACTCACCAGTGGACACAATCGGCGGCGGCGTCGTTGTCAATCCCGTACCCCAAAAGCACAAGAGCGGCCGGAAGAAGACCATGGACAGGCTGAACCGGCTGGCCCGGGCCGAGGCGGGCGAGCTGGTGGCCCTGCATGTGGAGGAAGCCGGGTACGCTGGCGCCACGCGGACCCAGTTACTGCTCATGACCAACCTTTCCGAGAGGAAGCTGGGTGAAGCCCTCCAGGCATTGCTCTCCGCCAGGGAGATGGTCCAGGTGGGCCGGGACGAGAAGGTTTACGTCCACAAGACCCTGATGGGCGAGTTGGAGAACAAGGCGGAAAAATACCTCGGCGCCTACCACAAGGCCAATCCGCTCAAACCCGGCATGCCCCGGGAGGAGTTGAAGTCCAAGTTCCCGCCAAACCTGGACGTGCGCGTCTTCCATCAGCTGCTGGAAACCATGCGCCAAAACGGTGTCGTGGAGGCCGAGGAGGACATGGTCAGGCTGGCCGGGCACAAGGCCTCCCTCGGAGTGGAACAGGCGGAGCAGGAACAACGGATCAAAAAGGCCATGTCCGGGGCCGGGCTGCAGCCGCCGACCACCAAAGAGTTGTGCGGCGAGCTGGGCGTCGGCGACCGGCAACTGGCCGAACTCATGGCCCACATGGTGGAAAAGGGCGATCTGGTCAAGGTGAAGCAGGACCTGTTTTTCGACCGGGAAGCCGTGGAAGCGCTCAAGGAACGGCTGGTGGCCCACCTCAGGGAACACGGGGACATCACCACTCCCGTGTTCAAGGAGATGACGGGCGCCTCCAGAAAGTTCGTCATCCCGCTGCTCGAATATTTCGATACCAGGAAGGTCACCCTTCGCGTGGGCGACGTGAGAAAGCTCAGAGAGAGCACATGACCGGGCCCGGAACCGCATTGGGCATGCCCCCGCGGACCGGGTCGCACCCGATATGCCGATCAAAGGAACAACCATGGAGAGCGAAGTGAAAGACGGGTTTACGGACGAAATCGACTCCGGATTTCGAAACTACGTGGCCAAGCGGATCATAGTCGTGACCCTGGTCGCCGTCGTCATTCTCTGGGCGTTGAGCGCGCTTCTCGTGTTCCCGGGCAGGAACGGAGGGGTGCGAAACCTCGAGGCCGGCGGCCGGGAATCCACTACCGGAGACCACGGTGCGGCCCCCCTTTCCGGGACCACGGACCATGGAACCGCCTCCGAAGCAAGGTCCGGAACCGAGCCTCTGACCAGAGGCGCGGGAGGGCAGGAAAACGTGGCTCATGACACGGCCGCGGAAAAGGGGCTCGCCACGGATCATGCCCCGGTGTCGCGGGCGTCGGACGTGCGGGGCGTCCTGTTCATCCGGCACGCGGTCAAGCCCTTGCGTTACGAACTGGAGCAGCGCTGGTTCGGGTGGCGGCCTAACGACATCCTTCCCAACGGCGACAACGTGGAGAATTTTCAGTTGGGCGTGCTGGAAGTCACACGCCGCACCGCCACGCAGCTCGCCGAGCGCCTCTCTCGCACCGGTTCCCAGGCTTCCATGGACCCGAACCTGGAGCAGGCCATGAACTGGTTCATGGTCAAGGCGGGACAATACTGGTTCCCGTCACCGGAAAACAAGTATGCCGACGGCCTCGCGCAGATGGAGGCGTATCAGGAAAAGCTCAAGCGCGGTCAGGCCAATTTCTACATCCGCGCAGACAACCTCATTCCCCTGCTGGCTGCCTACGAGGATCTTCTGGGTGGTTGCGACGAGAACCTGGTGAAGAAATTCGAGGAGAACGGAAGCGCGGTCAGCTGGTTCAAGGCGGACGACTATTTCTACTACGCCCAGGGCGTGGCCAGCGCCATGCTCAGCGTGCTGGAAGCCGTGGACATGGAATTCTCCCCCACCATCGAGGCCCGCCACGGTGGCGATCTCCTGGACCATGCCATCCACTCGTGCGAGCGGGCCACAACCCTGGATCCTCTCGTCATCACCGACAGCGAGCTTGACGGGATCCTGGCCAACCACAGGGCGAACATGGCCGCCCCCATCAGCCATGCAAGGTTCTACCTCGCGCAGTTGATCAAGACGCTTTCCACGTAGCCAGTCGGGATTGCCGTACGCGAGTCCCGGCTTCGTGGGAGAACAGGGTGGCCAGACGAGAAGGTTCCTGTCTCCCGAGGGTACGCAGGACTGATCCATCGCGCGGGAGGGGTCGAATTCGGCTTGCCGGGATCGGCTGGATGGGGTATTTTGACGTTCGTCAAATTATCGCCTCGGCCACCACGCAATGTTTCGGAAACCGTGTTCCAGACCATATGAAACATCGAGCCTTTTTCATTGCCTGCATGCTTGCGGCCGCACCGTTTCTCTGGGGGTGCGCCCACCCGGAGGCCCGGCCCGCCGCGCCGGACCCCCAATCCATACGACGGGACGTCCGCGCCTCCCATGAACTGGGCCTGCAGTGGTTTGTCAACTCGATCCGGGAAAACGGGAAGTTCGTGTACCTGTACGATCCGTTCCAGGACCGGTACATGGAGGGCGCGGACATGGTCCGCCAGCTCATGGCCGCCCGGCTTCTGGCGGAGCTGGCCTCGGAAAATCCCCGCCACCTCGAGCGCCACGAGTCCAGTCTGCGTTTCATCCTCACCGAATGGTACCGGGAATCCGGAGACCAGGCCTACGTGTTTCACGGAGGCCGCTCGGAGCTGGGCGCCAATGCCATGGCGCTGCGAACCCTGGTCTACAGCCCGCTTTTCGCCCGGCACGAGGACAAGGCGAAAAAGCTGGCCAACGGCATCGTAAGCCTGATCCAGCCCGACGGCTCATTCGTTCCCTACTACGTGTACCCGACCAGGAAGGACAAGATCAAAAAGGAACGATATCTTCGCTACTACTCGGGAGAGGCCGTCCTCGCTCTCGCGGAATACGCGGAGGCGACGGGAGACCCCATGTTCAAGGCCTCGGCCCTTCGCGCCCTGGACTGGTGCATGAAGCATTACGTGGACAACATGCGCGCGAATTTCCATCCCGCCTATGTGCCCTGGCAGACCTTCGCCATGCACGAGTTGTACGAATCTGTCCGCGATCCCGGGCTGGTGGACGCCATATTCAGGCTCAACGACCGTCTGGTGGACCTGCAGGACACCACCGACACCATCGGACGCTTTTACAAACGCCGGTATCGCTCGTATGGCGGTCCCCATGCGTCCTGCGACGCCGTTTATACCGAGTCCCTGGCCCATGCGTACCAGCTTGCCGTGGAAACCGGAGACCGGAAAAGGCGGCAAGAGTATCTCGCGGTGATCCGTCTTGCCGTGAAGAACCTGGAACGGCTTCAGTTTCAGGAGGAGTTCCAGACCCTCGTTCCCGGCAGGGGGCTGGTGACCGGGGCGGTGCGAACCAGCGCCGGCAACTGGAAAATTCGCATAGACAACGTCCAGCACACCATGGACGCCTACCGAAAGCTCCTGCAGGTGCTTCCCGAATGATTGGGGCCTGAATCCGTGCGCGGTCTCGGGTGGTGCGAATGCAAGGAAGGCGGGGTGAAGGAATTCCCGCGGGTCAGGCTGCCTCGATGTCCTCCAGGTACACGGAGAACCGTTTGAGGAACAGTCCCCGATCCACGCAGAACCTGCGCAGCTCCTCGATTTTTTCCGGCCTTTTCGCCATGAAGGTTACCACGATCCCGGCCACTTCATACCGCTCCACCAGGCTCTCCAGGTCTCCGTGGTCCCCCAGGATGGGGAACCCCTGCAGCCGCTTGCCCTTCTTCATGGGATCGTCGTCCACGAAACCCACGGGATTGAACCGGAGCCTCCGGTTGTTCAGGATTTCCCTCAACAGGACCTCGCCACCCCGGCCAGCGCCGTACAGCAGGATGCGGTCCCCGGCCAGGCTGGAACGCCTGAGGTAATCAGCCCACAGTTTGAAGGAGCCGCGTGTTGCCAGTATGGCGGCGGTGACCAGGCACCAGTCGATGAGGAAGATGCCTTTTGAGAAGTGTTCGAACCTGTAAACGTAGGTGACCACCACGACGGAGAGCAGGGAGCCCATGGTGGTGGCCTTGATCAGCGTGGTCACGTCGTTGGTGGACAGGTAGCGCCATATTCCCCGGTATACGCCCATGAAATGAAAGGCCACGTACTTGCAGACGATGACCGCGGGCAGCGACTTGAGGAACACGTCGAAGAACTGCCCGAATTCCACCAGGGAAAAGCGCAGCCTGTAGGACAGGTAGTAGGCGAAGGAGATCAGGCAGAAGTCCAGCAGCACCAGCAGAAGCTGGCGTTTGAAGGTGAGGTCCATCAGGACGGGGGTGAACGCCCTGTCCCGGAGTACGGAGAATTCCTTTTCCGGATATACCCGGATCTGTGCGAGATATACGCCCATCAGGATCACGGAAACGCCCACGGGCACGATGACGGCGGGGGAGGTGAAGTTGTCGTGCCGGTCCACGAACACCGCGGCCAGACCGCTCACCGCCGCGGTGATGTACAGGGCCAGGACGGCGCCCTTTTCCGACATGCCCACCAGCACCAGCCGGTGCGAGGTATGGTCCTTGCCCCCCATGGACGCCTTCCGTCCGGACAGCACGCGGATGATGGTGACCAGCGACGTGTCGAAAATGGGCACCATCAGGATGAGCAGGGGCACGGCGTAATGCTGCAGCACGTGGCTTTCCGCGGTGAAGCCCGAATACGCCACGGTGAGAAACGCCAGGGAGAAACCGATGACGAGGCTGCCGCAGTCGCCCATGAAAATGGTGGCGGGCTTGAAGTTGTAGAAGAGAAAGCCGACCTGGGCGGCGCATACGCACCATGCGCACACGGCGAGGGTGGGACTGTAGGCGGAGAGCAGGAACCCGATGACAAAGGCGCCCACGGCGCCCACTCCGGCGCACAGTCCGTCCATGTTGTCCAGCAGGTTGAGGGCGTTGGTGATGCCCACGATCCACAGGATGGTGATGAGGGTGTCCCCGGTGAGCGAGGTCACCCATTGCAGCCGGAATCCGTAAAAGGCGACCAGGGACGCCACCAGTATCTGGCCCACCAGCTTGGTCTGCGGCCTGATGTGCAGGAAGTCGTCCACCAGGCCCAGGGCAAACAGCAGGGTCGCGCCGAAGACCAGGACCATGGCGGCCACACCGCCCTGGTGCAGGTAGACCTGGGACGGACCGAACAGAACTTCGGGCGAGAATTCCGCCAAAAGAAGCAAGGGCGCGACCATGGCCGCGAATATGCCAATGCCCCCCATCAGCGCGGTGGGCTTTTCATGCCACCGGTCCCTGGTGGGATGGGCGATCCATCCCCTGGCCCTGGCCAGGCTCCGGATCAGGGGAACCAGGATCAGGCTGAGAGCGAGAGACGCGGCCGGATACATGAGTTGGGACATGGTTGTGGAGGAGTTCGCGTGGTCGTTGAAAGGTTAATGTCTCATCGCTGCCGGAATCGCCCGCCGTTCCCGGACGCCGTCCCGGCGCCCGTCCTTTTCGGCGCTCAACAGGACCTGCCCGTCGACGCCTGTCGCTGGCCGCGGGAAATCCACCGCAGGAGGCGTGCTGTCCATCCGGGCCGTTTGCCGCTTTCCTGACTGCCGCTCATGGCGGTGTTGCCTCCTTGTGGCCTATCTCCACTGGATATGGGGCTCGTCCCGGCCCCGTTCCTCGATCTCGCCGATGACCCAGGCCTTTTCGTCCATGGCCCGAAGCATCTCCATGGCGTCGACGACCACATTCTCCGGCACTACCAGTATCAGGCCGACGCCGTTGTTGAACGTGGTGAGCATCTCCTGGTCCGGTATGTTGGCCGCCTGCCGCAACAGGGAAAAGACAGGAGGCGTCTCCCAGCCGTTTATGTTCACCACGGCCTTGCAGGAGTTGGGTATGGTGCGGGGCAGGTTGTGGATGATGCCGCCGCCGGTGATGTTCGCGATACCCAGGATCTGCACGTTTCTGGCGAGGTTCTTCACGGTTTCCGCGTAAATCCGCGTGGGAACAAGCAGTTCCTCGCCCACGGTCCTGCCCAGGTCCTCCACCCAGGAGTCCACGTCAAGACCCAGTACCTCGAAAAAGACCTTCCGGGCCAGGGAGTACCCGTTGGAGTGCAGGCCGCTGGACGCCACGGCGATGAGCTTGTTGCCCACGCCGACCTCGGAGCCGTCCACGATGGACGCGTTGTCCACGATGCCAACGGCGAATCCAGCGAGATCATACTCGCCCTCGGCATACATGCCGGGCATCTCCGCGGTCTCGCCGCCCAACAGCGCGCATTGGGCCTGCCGGCATCCCTCGGCGATTCCCTCGATGACCTGCGCGGCCACGTCCGTGTCCAGCCTTCCCATGGACAGGTAGTCGAGGAAAAACAGGGGACGCGCTCCCTGGCAGGCGATGTCGTTTACCGACATGGCCACCAGGTCGATGCCCACGGTGTCATGCTTGCCGCACATGTGGGCCACCTTGAGTTTGGTGCCCACGCCGTCGGTGGAGGCCACCAGCACCGGCCTGTCGTACCGGTCGGTATTCAGGGAGAACAGCCCCCCGAAACCGCCGATGTCGCCCATGACGCCCGAGCGCGGCGTGTTCTTGGCAATTTTCTTGATCACGTCCACCAGCTCGTTGCCCTTGTCGATGTCGACACCGGCGTCCGCGTATGTAAGAGGCTTTTTCATCGTATCGTCTCCGTTGCGGCGGGCGGCGGTTGCAGTCAAACACGGGACGAGGTTGTTTTGTCCGCCCATACCCTCCGGTTAACAGCCTGTTGAAAAACGCGATCCGCGGCGTTGCGCTTCATTTCAGGTCGATGCCACGTACCGTAAGTACGTCTCACCCCTTGAAATTCGCGCACCTTGCGTCTCATCGTTTTGAACAGGCTGCCAATTCCGGGTTTTTCAACGTGCCGTTAACCCGCAAGACCCCGTTAAGCCGGGGAAAAAGGGAAGGGTAAACGCGGGTAGGTCAAAAGTCAAAACAAATTTTTTGACATCGGGTGGTTGGTGTTGTAAACAGGCGAGATTTGAGGCAAAGTGTATCAGTGGCGGGCAAATTGAATGCCTTGCGAACAGTTTTTTTCAGCGAAAAAACTTTACGAAAGCAGCATTTGCTGTTTTTTTGGAAACGCCGCTCATCCTGACTGGTGAGGGCGTTTTTTCAACCTTTGGAGCCGCTGGAGACGGCTCTGCAGACGGCATTGATCGAGAGGGACTGGTACAATGGAATTCGCCAGACTGGACAGGCTTCCGCCCTACGTTTTCGCGCAGGTGACAGAGATCAAGATGCAAGCCAGGCGGGCCGGCGAGGACATCATCGACCTCGGTATGGGCAACCCTGACATGGCCACGCCGCAGCACATAGTGGACAAGTTGTGCGACGCCGCGCAAAAGGGGCACAACCATCGCTACTCGGCGTCCATGGGCATCCGCAAGCTTCGTTCCTCCATATCTGACTGGTACAAAAGGCGTTACGACGTGAACATCGACCCCGAGACCGAGTCCATCGTGACCATCGGGGTGAAGGAAGGCATGTCCCACCTGGTGCTGGTCACCATCCGGCCCGGGGACGTGGTGTTCACGCCCAGCCCCACGTATCCGATCCATCCGTATTCGGCGATCATCGCCGGGGGGGACGTGCGGCGGATACCGATGGGTCCCGGGCAGGACTTCTTCGAGAACCTGGTTCAGGCCACGAGGCAGACGTGGCCCAAGCCAAAGCTGATGATCCTGTCGTTTCCCCACAATCCGACCACCGAGGTAGTGGACCTGGCGTTTTTCGAAAAGGTCGTGGAGTTCGCCAAGGAGCACAACATCATGGTGATCCACGACTTCGCCTACGCGGACCTGACGTACGACGGCTATGTGGCGCCGAGCATACTGCAGGTGCCCGGCGCCAAGGACGTGGCGGTGGAGTTCTTCTCCATGTCCAAGTCCTACAGCATGGCCGGCTGGCGGGTGGGCTTTTGCGTGGGCAACCCGGAGATCATTTTCGCCCTCCGACGCATCAAGAGTTATCTGGACTACGGCATCTTCCAGCCCGTGCAGATCGCGGCCATCATCGCCCTGGACGGGCCCCAGGACTGCGTTGCCGAGATTCGCGACGTATACAGGGAGCGGCGCGACGCACTGTGCACCGGGCTCACCCGGGCCGGGTGGGACGTGCCTCCGCCCAAGGGCACCATGTTCGTGTGGGCGAAGATTCCGGAACAGTACCGGCACATGGGGTCGGTGGAGTTTTCCAAAATGCTCATCCGAAAGGCCAGGGTAGCCGTGAGTCCGGGCATCGGATTTGGAGAATACGGCGACGATTTCGTACGCTTTGCCCTGATCGAGAACAAGATGCGGACCGCCCAGGCGGTTCGAGGCATCCGCAACATATTGTAGCGGCTATCTGTTATCGGACCGGCAGGCAGGGCATGATGCAACAGGGCGGATTCAAGGAGCGGTACATGGACCCCGCATGCGGCGACATGCGCAGGATCAAGGTCGGCCTTCTGGGCTGTGGAACGGTGGGCAGGGGGGTGGCCTCCATTCTCCTGGAAAACCGGGAGTTGATTTCACGGCGCCTGGGGGCGGAACTGGTGCTGGCAAAGGTCGCGGACATCAACGAGGAGGCGGTCCGGGACCTGAACCTGCCGGCCGGGGTGTACACCGGCGACGCCATGTCCGTGGTGGACGACCCGGACATTCCCATTGTGGTGGAACTCATCGGGGGCAGCACCGTGGCCCGGGAACTGGTGCTGGCCGCCCTGGCTCGGGGCAAGTCCGTGACCACGGCCAACAAGGCGCTGATCGCGGCCCATGGCAGGGAGATTTTCGAGGCGGTGGCCGGAAACGGCGGGGACTTCATGTACGAGGCCAGCGTGGGCGGATGCATGCCCGTGATCAGGACCTTGCGGGAGTCGCTGGTCGCCAATCGTGTCGAGTCGATTTTCGGCATTCTGAACGGAACCTGCAACTACATTCTGTCAAAGATCACCCACGAAGGGATCACCTTCGAGGAGGCGCTGGCCGAGGCGCAGGAAAACGGGTTCGCCGAGGCGGATCCCTCCATGGACGTGGATGGCGTCGACGCGCTGCACAAGCTGGCCATCTGCATGACCATAGCCTATGGCGCGCACGTGGATTACCGGGACATCTTCGTGGAGGGCATCCGTCATGTGACGCCGTTGGACATCGCTTTTGCCGCGAGGTTCAATTACCAGGTCAAGCTGCTTGCCATCAGCAAGGATCACGACGGCCGAATCGAGGGCAGGGTCCATCCCACCATGGTTCCCGAGGGCGGGATCATCGCCGGCGTCCATGGTGCCATGAACGCGGTGATGCTCACCGGGGACAGGGTGGGCGACACGGTGCTGTACGGCCAGGGCGCGGGGATGATGCCCACGGGAAGCGCCGTGGTGTCCGACCTGGTGGACCTGGCCCGCAACATTCTTTCCGGTGCGAAAAAACGCGTTCCGGTCTACTCGTTCCAGCGCGGTTGCATCGCCGACGTGGAACTCATGCCCATGGACGAGGTGCGGACCAGGTACTACATCAGGGTGGCCGCCGAGGACCGGCCCGGGGTCCTGTCCCGCCTGTCCGGAGTCCTGGGCGACAACGACATCAGCATCCACTCGGCGTACCAGCAGGGCCGGCGCACGGGCGGCCCGGTTTCCGTGGTCATGCTCACCCACAAGGCCCGGGAGGCGGACGTGCAAAAGGCGCTGTCCGCCATGGAGGGACTGGACGTGGTGAGCGAGAAGCCGGTGCTGATCCGGATCGAGGACGCGGCGGACGAGGACGAGGCGGGATGACATGGCCGGCTGCGCGCCGTGCCGCAACATCAGGGTGAAGGGATACTCACATGCATCTGGTTTGTGCTGACCTGGAAGGGGTTTTCGTCCCCGAAATCTGGATCAACGTGGCCGAGCGAACCGGCATCGACAAGCTCCGGATGACCACCCGGGACATATCCGACTACGACGAATTGATGGGCATGCGCATCGAGGTGATGCGCGAGAACAACCTCAAGCTGAAGGACGTGACCGACGTGATCGCCACCATGGACCCGCTTCCGGGCGCCAGGGAGTTTCTGGACTGGGTCCGCAGCCAGGTCCCCCTCATCATCGTGTCGGACACCTTCACCCAGTTCGCGGGACCGCTCATGGAAAAGCTGGGCCGGCCCGCCCTTTTCTGCAACACCCTGGTGATCGACGAACAGGGCGCGGTTTCCGGCTACCAGCTCAGGCAGCAGGACGGCAAGCGCCACGTGGCCCGGGCCCTCAAGAGCCTGAACTTCACGGTGACGGCAATGGGCGATTCCTACAACGACACCACCATGCTCATGGAGGCGGACAACGGCATCCTTTTCCGCCCTCCGCAAAACGTGATCGACGAATTCCCCCAGTTTCCGGTGGTGCGGGATTACGACCAAATCCGGGGTATCCTGGGACGCATCTTCGCGGAACAGCAGTAGCCGGATGCCATGATGCGGACCGGGACAGCGACGGTCCGGGAGGGAAGATGTCCAAATGGGCGAAAAGGCCTGCAGGGCGGGTGAGAACTACGCCGTCATCACCCACCGCTGCCAGTACCGTGTCATCTACGGGGACACGGACGCCATGGGTATCGTGTACTACGCGAACTACCTCCGCATATTCGAGTTCGGTCGGTTGGAGCTGTTCCGTTCAATGGGGGTCACCGTCCACGTACCCGAGGTCGCGGGTTATGTCTTTCCCGCCGTGGAGGCGCACTGCCGGTACATCACGGCTGCCGAGGCCGACGATCTTCTGACCGTGGAGACCACGCTGGACGCGGAAAAACGCTCCGCCTTCCGTTTCGACTATCGCATCCTGCGCGAGGAGGACGGGGAGCAGACCCTGGTCGCCACGGGGCACAGCATTCACGCCTGCATGGACGACAAGGGCAGGGTGGTGAGGCCTCCCCGGTACCTGCGCGACCGCATCGAGGAATCGTGCGCCTTTGCCGAGAAAAGCCGGATTCCCCAAAACGGTTCCTGAAATGAACGGCGGCCAATACCCGGCGGCCGGCCTGCCGCCCCCATGCCTTGAAAGGAGCTTTTCCATGAGCGTTTACGATCTGGAAACCGTTCACGCCCCCCGGCTGACCGGTATGCCCCTCCGAGCCATGGCCAGGGCGCTCGAGAATCCGGTCGTTCGGTCCATAGCCATGGTGAAATTGCTGGCTGACGCGGGTTTCGACAAATGGCGGGCAAAAGTCGTGGACGAGCCGCCCACCGGCATGCCCCTGGTGCGGCCGGCGGTTCGGCCCAAAGCCGTGGGGCTGGATATGCGGGAAATGCCTCCGGAGCCCGTTGTCCGCGCCCTGCCCACGGTGCGGGACCATGCCGCGTCGTACAGGAACGGGACGAGCACCCCCGTGGAGGTGGCCCAGAAGGTGCTGGCGGCCATTCGCGCGGCGGATGGCGGGCCCGATCCCCTGCATCTATTCATCGCCGTGCACGAGGACGACGTGCTGGAGCAGGCAAAGGCCTCCGCCGAGAGAATCAATGCGGGCAAGGCCAGAAGCGCGCTGGACGGTGTTCCCGTAGCCATAAAGGACGAGGTGGACCAGGCGGGCTATCCCACCACCGTGGGCACGAAATTCCTGGGGGACAAACCCGCGGTGTCCGACGCCACCACCGTGGCCAGGCTCCGCGCCGCCGGTGCATTGCTCATCGGCAAGACCAACATGCACGAGATCGGGATCAATCCCGACGGCCAGAACGTGCACTACGGGGCGTGCAAAAACCCGTGGAACCCGGCGCATGACACCGGAGGCAGTTCGAGCGGTTCGGCGGCCGCGGTGGCCGCCGGACTGTGTCCCGTGGCCCTGGGCGCGGACGGAGGCGGCTCCATCCGAATCCCCGCGGCCCTGTGCGGCGTGGTGGGGCTCAAGCCGACGTACGGCAGGATCAGCGAGTACGGGGCCGCGCCCCTGTGCTGGAGCGTGGCCCATCTGGGCCCCATCGGGGCCACCGTCGCCGACGTGGCCTGGGCCTATTACGCCATGGCCGGCAAGGACGACAGGGACCCGAACACCCGCGCCCAGCCCAGGGTCTCCATGGAGGGATGGGACAGGACCGGCCTGTCCGGCCTGACCATCGGCATGTTCCCGGAATGGTTCAAGGACGCGGAGCCGGAGGTGGTCTCCGCGTGCGAAGCCATGCTCCGCGTGTTCGAAAACGCCGGAGCGTCGGTGAAGGAAATACGGATTCCGGACATGGGCGGCGCCCAGATGGCCCACGCCGCCACCATCCTGTCCGAAATGGCCGCCGCCATGGGGGACAACCTGGACCGCCTTTCGGATTTCGGCCCCGCCGTTCGCATCAACCTGTGCGTGGGCATGGCCCTCACGGCGAGGGATTACGTCGACGCGCAGCGTTGGCGCACGCACGCGCTCGCCACTTACAAGGACATCTTCAGGGAGGTGGACCTCGTGGCCACGCCGGCAACGGCCGCCACCGCCCCGATGATTCCCCCCGGAGGGGACTCCGGCGGCTGGTCCGATCTCGCTGCCACGGCCGAGGCCATGCGCTACGTCGTCCCGGGCAACTTCTGCGGCATGCCCGCGATCAGCTTTCCCGCGGGCTACGACAAAAAGGGACTTCCCATCGGCATGCAGGTCATGGGCAGGTGGTGGGACGAGCATGTGCTGCTCGGCGTGGCGTCGGTGGCGGAACGGAACATGGAGCGTCGGACTCCGCCGGTCCATTTCGACGTCCTGAGGTAGCGCGCGTTCACTGCCAACGGGGCGGGGTTCAGCCTTCGGCCCGGAGGGCGAAGGTTTCGGCGATCACGTCCGCCAGGCGCATGGTGTGGGCGCGGACCTGCTCGGTGGTGCGGCCCGGATACCGGGCGTAGCTTATCATGACCCCGTTGAGCGCGGCGAACAGGGCGTGGGCCGTAATCCGGGAGTTCTCGCGCATTCCCCGGGCCTTGAGGGCCTCCTCCACCGTGTCCATCAGGGACCGCATCACCTCGTCCAGCCTTACTGTGCCCTCCTCGGAAAACACCCCTCCCAACATGAAATGGGACATCATCTGGTAGAAGGTCATGTTGTCGTTGAGGTAGCCCAGGTAAAGCCGGCACAGTCGGGGCAGGGAAGGCGCGGTCCCGCCTTCGGAGTCGATGAGTTCCCGAAGTTCCAGGGCGTGCATGAGAAACACATCCAAAAACAGTTCGTCCAGGTTCCTGTAGTAGTGGTACAGGGTGCCGATGCCCATGCCCGCGGCCTTGGCGATTTCCCGGGCCGTGACCCTGGTGAAGTCCCGCGTGGCGAACAGTTCCCGGGCCGCGTCCAGTATGAGCCTGCGCCGGGTGTCGCGTTCCTCCTGCCTCAATTCCGCGAGTTGCTTGGTAGCCATGGCTGCCTTCATACCCCGGATCGCGCCGGTTTGCAATTCCCTGTTCCGCAATCGCGGGAAATCCGGACGGGACCGGGGGATCGTTCCGCCCCGTCCGGATTCCGTCCGCTTATTCCTTGAGGCCGCCGCCGAAGACGGCGTCCATGTCCTCGTCGTCCAGGCACCGCTCGCTGTCGTCGGGAGCCATGGCGTCCTGCTCCATTTTTCGTCTGTCATACCCTTCGTCCAGCACCTGGTTGTAGTACTCGTGCTGGATGAGCAGGTTCATGATCTCCGTGGTGCCGGTCCAGATCATTCCCAGTCGCACGTCCCGCAGGGCCCGTTCGATGGGGTAGACCTCGGTATAGCCGATGCCGCCCATGATCTGCATGGCGTTGTTCACCACGTCCCATGCCGCTTGCGTCGCGAATCGCTTGGCCTCGCTGACCAGCCTGCGCACGTTGGGGTAGTTCTCGTCCACGGCGCGCGCGGCCACGTAGGACAGGGACCGGGCCGCGTCCAGTTGGGTGATGGAGTCAGCCACCAGAAAGCTCACCGCCTGGTACTTGCGGATGGGCTTGCCGAACGCGCGCCTGCGATTCGAGTAGCGGACCGCCAGGTCCAGGGCGCCCCATGTGCCCAGGCATCCGGCCGCGGACGTCAGCCGTTCCGGGATCATCATCTGATGGAAGCACAGGGCCCCGCCGTGCAGGTCGCCCACCAGGTTTTCCCTGGGGACCTTCACGTCCCGGAACACCAGACGGCCAGTGCCGCCGCCCCGGCATCCCATGAGCCCGTACAGGTACTCGGTCTCGACCCCGGGGCCCCGCTCCACCAGCAGCAGGCTCAGGCGGCCGTACTTGTGGGCGTCGGGATCGAAGTTCGTGCGGCAGTACACCAAAAAGAAGTCCGCGCCCTCGGCGCCCACCACGAAGCGCTTCATGCCGTTGAGCACGAAGTGGTCGCCCTTGTCCTCGGCCCTGGTCATGGCGCCGAAAAAGTCGGAGCCGCCCCGGGGTTCGGTCAACGCCTCGGCGGCTACCAGTTTGCCCTCCAGGTAGGGCTTGAGAAATTTCCGCTTCTGCTCCTCGGTGCCGAACTGGTGCAGGGCCTCGCCAACGATGGAGGGCATGACGAAGGCGCAGCCAAGGGCCATGCCCAGGCAGCCGATTTCCTCGGCCGCGGCCACTTCCGCCACCCAGCTCATGCCCCGACCTCCGTATTCCCTGGGAAAACGGACGCCGAAGAGGTTTCGTTCGGCCAGTTTTTCCACGAACTCCCTGGGGTAGGTGATTTCGTTTTTGTCCATCTGCCGCAAAAAGTCGCCGGAGATCTGTTCGCGGACAAATTCCCTGGTTTCCCTTTTGAGTTCCCGTTCCTCTTTCGTGAGTAGAAAGTCGTACATGGTTGACCTCCTTTGGGCCGAGCCCGGTGTGTGGGAAGCGATCGGAGCCGCTCAATAGAACAGCGTTCTGTTTATCGAACGTTATGCCGGGTGTCAAGCGCCAATCATCTCTCCCAAAACAAAAAACACGGTTGTCCACACTCCTCTCTCTATGGTATTGGTTAGACTCCATAACGAAACTATCTCCGGGGGATCATGAATTCCTATCTCATACGCGTCGACATGCGCGCCGAAAACAACGACTACGCCAGACTCCGGGACGCCATGCAGACCTTCTCCGGCTGCTGGAACGAATCCGACGACATGTGGGTTGTCCGCACAAGCCTCAACGCCGCTGAAATCCGCGACTTCGTCAAGCAGTTCACGGACCCCTCGGACGGCGTGTTCGTCGCCGGCCTCTCCGGTGAGGCGGCGTGGCGCGGCTTCTCCGACGAAGGTTCCCAACTGCTGAAGAACCTGGTCTGATCCCGAAAATTTTATAGGATGATTTCCGTCGGTCGGCTGCTAACAGCCTGTTGAAAAACGCGATCTGCGGCGTTGCGCTTCATTTCTCGTCAG
>JBKHBM010000123.1:0-13523 GCA_046542385.1 Desulfatibacillaceae bacterium
TGACGAGAAATGAAGCGCAACGCCGCAGATCGCGTTTTTCAACAGGCTGCTATGGATTCTCCATCAGGCTGGTCTGCCTGCCGGGCGCGAGCCACCGCCACGCCCGTTGCCGGGCACGGCGCCCGCAAGCGGCGATTACATGGAATCCGCCAAAGACACCCTCGCCTGTTTGTTCGTCCCGTGCCTCGAGCAGCTGGCGGCGAAGACCCGATCCCCGGTTCCGGAGGATTCACAAGGGCCGATGGCGACAGCGCCCTCTGCCGACCGGTTTTGTCCGGCCCCCCGACTTTCTGTCCGTCCTGACATTTTTATCCTTGAACCTGCTATTTTGGTTTGGTATGGATGGATAAATTTCTGTTCTCGATAGTCGGAATCGTTTCCTGCTGCTTCGGGACCACAAACATCCAACCCGGACACCAAAAGGTGGGAAGATGAGCGGTTTTTCACTGCATTTCGCCCAATGCCTGCCCATCGTGGCGGACACCTTCTATCTCAGCGTCGCGCCGAGCCTTGTGGTGGCATGGAGAATCCGGCGTTACCACCGTTATGTGGCCGACCTTGTGAACAGGCTGGACGGCAGGATTTCGGGCCCGGAAGACCTGGACCTTCTGCAAAACTGGAAAGACAGGGCGAGGAATACGGTAAGCGACATTCTGAGATGCCTGGTCACGCTTCTGGTTCTGCTGACAGGATACCTTGTCGTCGCCGAGGTGAGCATGCACAGCCTGATCGTTGTCGGCACACACCTGGCACTGTTCGCCCTCGTGACCCTGGCAGCGTCCTTTCCGGTGCGCTATTCCGAAGAGCGGTTACGGAGCCTCTCCGTGGATGGATGCAACGCCGACCTGCGCGAGAAATACCTGTCCCTCGTTCTCTCCCAACTGGACAGCCGGATTGAGAAGGCCACGGAGCCGGAAGGCCTCTTGACCGACGGCTAGCCGACGCCGTCGATACCGCCTCCTCCGGCTCCCGGAGCCTCCCCGCCCAACTGCGCGAACAGGGTTTCCGCCAGCTTGCGTGGTATCCCCGGCACGTCGGCGATTTCCTCGATGCTCGCGGCGCGAAGGGCCTTGAGGCTGCCGAAATGCCGCAGCAGCGCCTTCTTCCGCTTTTCCCCGACCCCGGGAATCTCGTCCAGCACGGACTTGCGCACCGCCTTGCCCCGCCGCTTCCGGTGAAAAGTCACCGCGAACCGGTGCGCTTCGTCGCGCACTCTCTGCAAAAAAAGCAAAAGGTCGGTGTCCCTGCCGAACATGACCGGGTTGGCCTGGCCCGGCCTGTATACCTTGTCCCCGGTTTCCTTTTTCGCCTCGTTGGCCTTGGCAATGCCCACCACGGAAAACAATCCGTCCAGGTCGAGTTCCTTCAACACCGCGGTGGCCACGGACAACTGGCCGCGGCCGCCGTCCACCATCAACAGGTCGGGAAGCGCCTCCCTGCCCTCCTTGTCCGCGAAGCGACGTGACAGCACCTGTGCCATGGCCGCGTAATCGTCGGGCTGGTCCAGGTCCCGGATCTTGAAACGCCTGTAGGAATCCCTGGCCGGAGCGCCGTCCTCGAACACCACCATGCTGGCCACCGGATTGGTTCCCATGAGGTTCGAGATGTCGAAACACTCGATCCGTTCGGGAAAACGCTCCATCCCCAGTTTTCGCTGCAGCCTGCCCAGGAGCTTGTGAAACCCCGTCTCCGCCACGAAGTGCTCGCGGATGGCATCCCTGGCGTTCTGTACGGCCATTTCCACGAGCCGCGCCTTTTCACCGCGTTGCGGGGCCAGTATGTGCACACGCCGGCCCCTGGCCTCACCGAGCCACTGCTCTATGATATCGCGATTCTCCAGCTCAAGCGGCACCAGGATTTCCCTGGGGATGAAGTTGTCCTGGTCGTAGTACTGGCGCACGAAGTTTTCCAGGATGTCCACGTCCGAGCCCAGGCTTTCCAGGAAAGGGTAATGCCGTGAACCCACGATCTTGCCCCCCCGCACGAACAGAATGGTGGCCATGGAACCCTCCGGCTCCCGCGCCAGGGCGATCACGTCCCGGTCCATGAAATCCGTGGTCACCGCCACCTGCTTCTCCACCGTCTTGTTCAGGGCGAACATCCTGTCCCGCAATTCGGCGGCCAGCTCGTACTGCTCGTTCTGTGAAGCCACCAGCATCTCCTGCAGCACCTTGCGCACCAGTTGCGGAGTGCGTCCCTTGAGGAACATGGCGATCTCCTCGACGATGGCGTGATATCGTTTTTCGGAAACATCCAGGCAACAGGGAGCCAGGCACTGGTTCATCTGGTGGAACAGGCACGGCCTCGCCCTTTTGGGCGGGTCCGCGCCCTTGCACTTGCGCAGCTTGAAATTCTTGTGCAAAAACTTCGAGGTCTGCTTGGCGGCCCCGGCCGCCGCGTACGGACCGAAATACATGGCCCCGTCCTTTTTCACCTTGCGCACCACTTCCAACCGTGGATACGGCTTTCGCATGTCGATACGCAGGGACGGGTAGCGCTTGCCGTCCTTGAGGATGACATTGTACCTGGGCCGGTGCTTCTTGATGAGGTTGGACTCGAGAATCAGGGCTTCCTTTTCCGTGCCCGTGAGGATGGTGTCGAACGAAGCGATCCTGGAGACCAGCACCCCGGTCTTCATGTCCTTGTGCGAGGGCTTCCGGAAGTAGGTGGAGACGCGCTTTCTAAGGCTGCGCGCCTTGCCCACGTAGATCACCTCCCCATCCTCGTCCCGCATGAGGTACACGCCGGGACCGGTGGAAAGCCTCGCCAGTTTTTCGTCCAGTCCTTCGATCATTCCCGATCCGTCCGCCCGAACAGGGCATCATTTCCCGTCCGCCGGTCACAACCCTTCCCCGCGCAACGACTTGATCTTGTCCCGCAACTCGGCGGCGCGTTCAAAGGCCAGCTCCTTGGCTGCCAGGCGCATTTCCCGTTCCAGTTCCACGATCACCTTGTCCACGTCGCCCCGGGCGCCCCATCGGGCCATCTCCTCGGCCACCTTGCGCTGTTCCTCCTCGATGTCCACGGTCACGTAATCCTTTTCGTACACGGACTCGAAGATATGTCCGATGGCTTTTTTGATGGTCTCGGGGGTGATGCCGTTCTCCCGGTTGAACTCCTTCTGGACCCGGCGCCGGCGGTCGGTCTCGTCCATGGCCGCCTGCATGGACCTGGTCACGTTGTCCGCGTACATGATGACCGTACCGTTCACGTTTCGCGCGGCGCGGCCCATCGTCTGGATCAGGGACCGTTCGCTGCGCAGGTATCCCTCCTTGTCCGCGTCCAGGATGGCAACCAGGGACACCTCGGGGATGTCCAGGCCCTCCCGCAGAAGGTTGATGCCCACCAGCACGTCGAATTCGCCCAGACGCAACTCGCGGATGATTTCCATGCGGTCCAGCGTCTGCACCTCGCTGTGCAGGTAGCGCACCCGGACACCCAGTCCCTCGTAGTATTCGCACAGGTCTTCGGCCATGCGTTTTGTGAGGGTTGTGACCAGGACCCGTTCGCCCTGCTCCTCGCGCGTCCTGATTTCCCCCAGCAGGTCGTCCACCTGTTCCGTGGCGGGCCGGACCTCGATAACCGGGTCCATGAGGCCGGTGGGGCGAACGATCTGTTCCACCACCCTGCCCTGGCTGATGTCCATTTCATGGGCCGCCGGCGTGGCCGACACGTAGATCACATGGTTCACCTTTTCCGAAAACTCCTCGAACCGCAGCGGCCTGTTGTCCAGGGCGCTGGGCAGACGAAACCCGTATTGGACCAGGGTCTCCTTCCTGGACCGGTCGCCCTTGTACATGCCGCGTACCTGGGGCACGGCAATGTGGCTTTCGTCCATGAACAGCAGAAAATCCTCCGGGAAGTAGTCGATCAGCGTAGGCGGCGGCTCGCCGGGCGCGCGGCCAGTGAGGTGACGGGCATAGTTCTCGATGCCGTGGCAGTACCCGAGTTCGTAGAGCATCTCCAGGTCGAAATGGGTGCGTTCCTCGATGCGCTGCGCCTCAATGAGCTTGCTGTTGTCCCGGAAATGGTCCACCCTCTCCTTCAACTCATCCCGAATGGCGTCCATGGCGCGTTCCAGGGTCCGCCTGCTGGTCACGTAATGGCTCGCCGGGTAGACCGCGGCGCGTTTCAGCCCGCGCAGCACAGTGCCCTTGAGCGGATCGATCTCGTTGATGGCGTCCACCTCGTCGCCAAAGAACTCCACGCGGATGGCATTGTCGTCCTCGTACGCCGGGAATATCTCCACCCGGTCCCCCCGCACCCGGAACACGCCGCGATGAAAGTCCACGTCATTGCGGTCGTACTGCATGGCAACCAGGTCCTTGAGCAGCCGCTCCCGGGACAGCTCCATCCCGGTTTCCAATTCGACGCGCATGGCGATGTAGTCCTCGGGCGCGCCCAGGCCGAAGATGCAGGAGACCGAGGCGACCACCACCACGTCACGCCGGGTCAGCACGGACCGTGTGGCGGAATGGCGCATCTTGTCGATCATCTCATTGATGGAGGAATCCTTCTGTATGTAGGTGTCCGACGCCGGGATGTACGCCTCGGGCTGATAGTAGTCGTAGTAGCTGACAAAGTACTCCACCGCGTTTTCCGGAAACAGCTCGCGAAACTCGTTGTACAACTGGGCGGCCAGGGTCTTGTTGGGCGCCATAACCAGGGTGGGCCGCTGTGCCCGGGCGATGGTGTGGGCCATGGTGAAGGTCTTGCCCGAACCCGTGACGCCGAGCAGCACCTGGTGGTCGTGACCCTCCTCCACGCCCCGCGACAGGGTGTCGATGGCGGCCGGCTGGTCGCCCCTGGGCACGAATTCGGATACTAGATCAAAGCCGGACATGTTTCTCCTCGGGATTGGAAAACAATGCGGGGGAACTCCGAAAACCGGACCTTCCCCCGCCGAAACAATGGCCTCAATAGTGTAAGCATGCCCCGGCCCGGGTCAAACCCGGACAGGCCTGCAAAACCGTTTCCCCCGTTCGGAAAAAATCCGCACGCACAGGACACGCGGTGCGCGGGATCCAGCACTCCCCGGGATCACTCCGACCTGAATCCGTGACGAAAATATTGAAAAAACCTTCAAGAGCCCCATAAATCGGGCTTTTTTGCGGGTACTTGAACAACTCTTCGTTTCACCCGGTGGGTGAAAGGATTTTTCGCCCTCCGGGGCGGCCTCATGCGGCGCGTCTGCGGCGTCATCCCACGGGCCTGCCCAGCCGGGCGGCCACCTGCTTGAGGTGCTCCCACGTGTCGCGCTTGGAGTTGGGCTGGCGCAACAGGCGGGACAGGGAGTGGGTGGGCATGACCACGGCCGGACCCAGCGGCTGGAATTCGCCCGGACGGCACTGCGCCGGGATATCCCCCACCACGAGACGGGAGGCCACTTCCGGGCCGAGGGCCACCACCACCTCCGGGGAGACCTCCGCGATCTGACGGTGCAGCATGGGCAGGCAGGCCTCCATCTCCCCGGGCTCGGCGGCGCGGTTTTGCGGAGGCCGGCATTTGACCAGGCTGGTGACGTACACCTCGTCCACGGAGAACTTCATGGCCTGAATCATCCGGGACAGCAGGTCACCGGTCTTGCCGGAAAAAGGTTCTCCCGTGAGGTCGGCCTCGTAATCCGGGACGTCCATGACGAACATCAGCCGGGCATCTTGAGGGCCCTTGCCGAAAACCACGTTGGTGCGCGTACCTGAAAGGCCGCAACGAACGCAAGCCCCGGGATCGTCCATGACCAGTTCCGGGGCCTGGGACGCGCAATCGCTCAACCCCTCCAGCGTGGACAGAGCCTGCTGCGAGCACTCCCAGCCCTTCCATCCCCGTTCGGACAGGTGGCGCAGGTGCTGCCGGAACGCGGCTACCAGCGATCCCAGTTCATGGGAGTATCCCGGAGACGCCTGACTCATTGCCGCGTTCGCTCTCCTCCCACCGCGCATTCCATGGCGCGGTCCAGCACGGCGTGGGCCACGGCGTCCTTGGACATCATATCCATGCACTCGGAGTCGCGGTTACTGTAAAAGCAGGTCACCTGGTTGGTCTCCGTGCCGAAGCCCGAACCGGGCGACCCGATGAGGTTGGCCACGATCATGTCCAGGTTCTTCTTGCGAATCTTTTCGGTGGCGTATTTCTCCAGTTCCCGGGTTTCAGCAGCAAAGCCCACCAGCACCATGCCGTCGGGCTTGTTCGCGCCCAGTTCCTGGAGGATGTCCGGCGTGCGGCCCATTTCGATGCTGATGCCGCCGTCCTTCTTCTTGACCTTGTGCTCGGCCGTGTCCACGGGTTTGTAGTCGGACACCGCCGCCGATTTCACCACGATGTCCACGCCGGAGATCCTCTCCATGACCGCGTCGCGCATCTCTTCCGCGGTACCTACCCGCACCACCTCGACGCCCAGGGGGTCATCCAGGGCCACCGGCCCGGTGACGAGGACGACCTTCGCCCCACGATGCTCGGCTGCGCGGGCTATGGCGAAACCCATTTTCCCGGAAGACGGATTGCTCACGTACCGCACGGGATCCATGGGCTCCCGGGTGGGGCCCGCGGTCACCAGCACCGTCTTTCCGGCGAGGTCCGGGGGCGCCAGCAGTTTTTTGATCCGGTCCACGATGTGCGGCGGTTCAGGCAGTCGCCCCGCCCCGGTCCATCCGCAGGCCAGAAATCCCTCTCCCGGAGCCATCACGTGCATGCCCAATTCCACCAGCCGCTTGAGGTTGCTCCGGGTAGCGGGGTGTTCGAACATGTTCGTGTTCATGCTCGGGCACACCATCACGGGAGAGGTCACCGCCAGCAGCACGGTGGTGAGCGCGTCGTCCGCCATGCCGTGCGCCATCTTCGCGGCGACGTTCGCCGTGCAGGGAGCCACCACGGCGACGTCCGCCCAGTCCGCCCACTGGATGTGGCGGATGGCGTCCTCGTGGTGGCCGGAGAACATGTCGGTGAACACGGGTTCGCCGGAAAGGGCCTCGAACGTGAGGGGACCGACAAAGGATTGCGCGCTTTCGGTCATGACCACGCGAACCCGCGCCTCCTCCTTCCGCAGGAGGCGCAACACCTCGGCGGCCTTGTATGCGGCGATGCCGCCGCATACGCCCAACAGAATGCGTTTGCCGGCCAGGGTGGCGGAGTGCTTCAAGGCGACCTCCTCGGATCGGTGCGACGATTTACTTCATCAGGCCGGATTCGCTGATGCCCGCGCCGCTGTCCTGCACCGCCGTGGGGGCGACCCATATCTCGACCTCGGTCCTTATCTTGCCCTCGGTGATGTTGACGACGGCCCAACGGTTATCCTTGCGGAACAGCATGATGGTGCGGGGCGACTTGAAGCTGGAGACCAGCACCCAGTTGTCCTTGAGCATGTTGTTCTCGAAAAAGCGCACCAGGGACGACAGTTCCACCCGGCCGCTCAGCACCAGAACCCCGGCGGAAAACCCGGCCGTCGAGTAGATGAAGGATTCGTCCTGGTCCACCTCCAGTTCATGGGGCACCAGCACGTCACCGAAATCATAGTACACGGGCTGCGGGCCCTGGTCCCGCTCCGACGAAGCGGACGTGCCCTTCTTGTCCTTGCCGCCCAGGGTGGAGCAGCCGGGCAGGGCCATGCCCAGGACCAGCGCCAATACGAGGAATACGAGAGTGCCGCGTAAAAGATTGCGATGCATGTTCATCCCTCCATCAAGGTGCGGGCGCGTGGGAGCCGCGCTCCGTGGGTTCCGTGCAGCGTTGGGCCGGATGCCGCGTCGCGGCATCCGGCCGGATTGCTCATGCTTGTATTGGCCTGCATTGTCGTGGATTCCGGGCCGCCGGTCAAGGGATTTTGCCCACCTGTTCCAGGACTCTTGCCACCACGGTTTTCTCGTCGAAAACCTCCACGGCGCGGCAGCGCCCGGCTTCGCCCATGGCTTTTCTTCGCTTCGGGTCCAGCGCCAGATCCTCCATGGCCCTGGCCAGGGCGGCCGCGTCCCTTACCGGAACCAGCAGGCCTGTCTCGCCGGCCACCACCGCGTCCCGGCATCCCACCGTGTCCGTGGTGATGACGGGACGGGCCATGGCCGCCGCCTCCAGCAGGGACTTCGGCACCCCCTCGGGATAGTACGTGGGAAGGACGACCACGTGGGCCGCGGCCAGCACCGGGCACACGTCCACCACGGGGCCGGGCCATTCCACGATCCCTTCGGCGCACCACTGCTCCAGATCGGCGGCGGGAATCACGTTCGGATTGCGCTCGTCGCGCATACCCACCAACAGGAACCGGGTGTCCGGGACCCGTTCCCGAACCAGCCTCGCCGCCTCCACGAACTCGTACACGCCCTTGTCCCTGAGCATCCGGGCGATCATGACAAAAGTCACCGGAGCCTCGGTCGGCTCACGCTCCGGCGGGGAGAAACGGCACGTGTCCACTCCCGATCCGGGCAGCACGCCGATGTTGTCGCCGGAAACCATGCGCTCGCGCAGGAAAAGGGCCTTGTCCTGCTCGTTCTGAAAAAAGGTGTGATGGGCGCAGGCGCAACCGGTCCGGTACAGGCGGGTCACCACCGCGCGCAGCCACCCGGGACTTTCCGGCGCGAACACGTAGCCCAGGCCCGTAATGGTGTTGATGATCCTGGGCACCCGGGCCAGCCTTGCGGCCACGGAACCATAAATCACCGGTTTTATGGTAAAATGGAGCACAACATCCGGCGCCTCCCGACGGTAGAAACCCACCATGGACGCGAAAAGCCGCGTGTCGGCCACGGGGTTGATGCCGCGCAGGTCAACGGGCAGGGGCTTGAACACGAAACCCTCGTCCAACAGGCGCGTGTCATACCCGTCACCTCCGGCGCCGGCGCACACCACCTCATGCCCGGCGTCCATCAACGCGCGGATCAGGCCCTTGCGGAAATTGTACAGGGTCCAGGCGCACCTGGAGACCACCAGTATCTTCTTCTTTCCCGAATCCATGATTCCGTCCGGCGTCCCCACGTGGTGGCGGGTTCACGCACCTCCCTGTATTTTGGGGACGCATACCACTCGCAAAAGGTTCACGCAGAGCTCGTCTTCGGGCGTGTCCCGCCACGGAGGAGCCATTTTCTCCCGGGGTACGGGCAGGCTGTCCCATGCCGCCGTATCGGACCAGGGTACGTCAAAACCCGCCTCGTCCAGCATGGACAAGAGGTCCAAGTGCCGCAGCCGGTTCGTGTAAAACCCGGATTTCCTGACGGTATCCGACTCCCAGAAACAGTCGGAGAAGCGCAGGTTGTTCAGGGAGCCGCCAAGATGGTCCATGAGGTCCACCTGGTGGGACATGACTCCGCCGGGTTTCAACACACGGTGCAGTTCCCGGAGCGTGGCCGGCACCTCGTCTTTGGGAACGTGTTCCAGGACGGCATGGGAAAACGCGAAGTCCACGCTGTCCTCCGGCAGGCCGCGCAACGACTCCAGCCCGTCCGTCAGATATCGCGAATTCGTGTGGTCCAGGTACTCCTCCACGGTTCGCGCGTCCGGGATGGACATTCCACCCTGCCGGAGAAGGTCCAGCAGGCGGCGATAGGGCTCAAAGTCCGTTTCCGCCCAGGGGCCGGTGTCCACAAGGATGGCGCCGGCCGCGCCGTATGAGCGGGCCACCGCGGCGGTGGCCAGGGAATCCCCGGGCCCCAGTTCCAGGACCGTGTATTCCCCCTCCAACCTGTCCGCGACAAGGCCGTGATGCTTCGCGTACACGCCCACGGCGTATTGCGGATCGTGCATGGCTCCATGCCGGAACACGCCCACCCGCCGCCAGACCGCGTAGCCAAGCGGAAGGCGCGACAGAACCATCTTCGCGCCCATCTTCATCCGCCACATGCTCATGGGATGTACCGGGACGTCCGGCCCGATCCGGCCGGTTCGGGGAGGGAAAAATTCCTGCGCGGCATGCTCATCGGTCTCCGAATCGGCTGCGGTCGTCGAACTGGTAGATGACCTCGCCCTTGCCCACCATGCCGTATTCCTCGCGCGCCACCTGCTCCACGTAGGCGGAGTCGTGCTTGAGCCGCTGTATGGTCCGCATGAGCCTTTCGTTTTCCCCGGCAATATCGTCGTTCCTGGCCTGAGTCTCCACCCGCGCCGCTTCCAGGCGGCGCAGCTCCAGAATGCCGCGGTCACCCAACACCGCGGTGTAGGCGGCCACGCAGATACAGGCCACCAGGGCCGTCATGAACACCTTGTCCCAGAAAGTCATGATGGCGCCACCTTTTTGCGCACCACGTTAGCCATGTCGATCAGCTCCGGACTTCGAAACGCCAGTGCGGCTCCCGCGTACACAACGCCGCCCACGGTCATGCAGACTGCCACGACGCCCAGCCGTTCCAGGGTTCCCGATCCCGTGGGAAGCCAGCCCGCCAGGAGCCATACGGCTCCCCCCATCACAGCCGACCCCGCCGCCGTCTTGAGCAATGAGGCCATTATATCACGGCCGAACAGGGAACCCAAGCGTCCCTTGAGATTAATCATCAGAAGCAACAGGTTGAGGGTGGACGCCAGGGTGGTGGCCAGGGCCAGTCCGCCGTGGGCCAACGGGCCCATGAGGGCCAGGGACAGCACCATGTTGGCCGCGAGGCTGATGATGGACACCCGCACGGGCGTGGCCGTGTCCTGCAGTGCGTAGAACACGTTCACCACGATCCGGACCGCCGAAAACGAGCACAACCCCAGCGCATAGTACACCAGGGCCACCGCGGTCTGCCGCGTGGCCAAAGGATCGAACTCGCCCCGTTCGAACAACAGCGCCACGATGGGCACCCGCAGCACGATCAGGCCCACCGTTGCCGGGACGGAGATGAATAACGCAAGCCGCACCGCGTAGGAAAAGCTCTCCCCCACCCCCCCGTCGTCGCCCCGGGCCGCCTGCCGCGCGATGGTGGGAAGCGCGGCCGTGGCCAGGGCGATGCCGAAAATGCCCAGGGGGAACTGGACCAGTCGGTCCGCGTAATACAGGTAGGACACGCTGCCCTCGGCCAGCAGCGACGCCAGCAGGGTGCCCACCAGGATGTTGATCTGGTACGTCGCCGCGCCCAGGACCGTCGGCCCCATGAGCCGGCCCACCCGCCCCAGGGCCGGATGCCACAGGGATGCGCCCCGCCACAACACCACTCCGCGCTTGAGCATGGACGGCACCTGGAAAAGGAACTGCAACGCACCGCCCAGAATCACGCCCCACGCGAGCCCCACCACCGGCGGATCGAACAACGGGGCCAGCAGGAACACCGAACCGATCATGGCCACGTTCAGCATCACCGGGGCCAGGGCCGGCGCCGCGAAATGCCGCAGCGTGTTCAGTATGCCCATGGCCAGCGCCATCAGCGCCACGAAAAAGATATACGGAAAGGTGATGCGCGTAAGACGGATCGTCAACGCCAGCTTCTCCGGGTCGTCCGCGAAACCCGGGGCGATCACCCGGACGACCCACGGCGCTGCCAGGACGCCCAGGGCGGAGATGACGAGGAGTACCAGGGAGAGCAGCCGGAACGTGGCCCCCGCCATGGCAAATGCCTCCTTGCGCCCCTTTGTCTCGATGAGCTCCGAGAACACGGGGATGAACGCCACGGTGAGGGAGCCCTCGGCAAACAGGCGGCGCAACAGGTTGGGCAGGCGGAAAGCGACGAAAAAGGCGTCCGCGGCCATCCCGGCGCCAAAGAACCAGGCGGTGACGGCGTCCCGGACAAAGCCCAGTATCCTGCTCGCCAGGGTCGCCAGGCCAACCACCCCGGCGGCCCGCGTCATCTGCCCGGTTTCCGACATCCGCCCTCCGTGCGCCCCGCCCGCGCCCCAGAGGGCCGAACGCTGCTATTCCGTGAAAAGTTGCATCCTTATACACGGTGAGGGAAATTGGCGCAAGGACCGGCATCATCGTCGAGCGCCATTGTCAACCACGTGTCCCCGGCGACCTCGCCAGCCCGGCGATTGCCCGGTCCCGTTCACGGGAGGCAATCGATTCGAACGGGCCCGCCTACTCGCCGATGATCTTCACAAGAACCCTCTTTTTGCGGCGTCCGTCGAACTCTCCGTAGAAAATCCGCTCCCAGGTGCCGAAGTCCAGCCTGCCGTCCGTGATGGCGATCACGCTCTCCCGGCCCATGATCTGGCGCTTCATATGGGCGTCGGCGTTGTCCTCGCCCACGTTGTGGCGGTATTGCGACACGGGCTCGTGCGGGGCCAGGCGTTCCAGCCACTCGTCGTAATCCTTGTGCAGGCCGGATTCGTCGTCGTTCACGAACACCGAGGCCGTGATGTGCATGGCGTTGACCAGGCACAGGCCCTCCCGGACGCCGCTTTCCTCCAGGCACTGTTCCACCTGGGGCGTGATGTTGATGTAGGCGCGCCGCGTGGGCACGTTGAAGGTCAGGACCTTGCGATAGCTCTTCATGGCCGCTCCTTTCGGGTGGCTTGCGGATCGGAGGTGTTCCGGCCGGACCCGGCCGTGGGTTGGCGGGGAATTGTCCTTCGAGCAGGCCTCTTGTATCGTCTTTTTCACTTCCCGGTCAAGACGTCTCCCTTGCGCTGCGGCCGTGATTCTGCTCCAATGGGGCAGCCTCCCCCGTGTCGGGGGTACCGTTTTTTCACGGAGAAAAGCGTAACGGAGCGCGGACATGGACTATCGCCAGACACAGCAGCCGGACAGGCGGTTGCGGAAAATCATGCTCGGCGTGCTGGCTGCACTGACGGTTGCCGGCGCCGCCGGGATACTGTGGGGCGGCCCCATGCTGGCGAAATGGCTGGGGCGCCTGGACACCCGCGAGGCCCTGCTATTCATGGACATGACCCTGACGCTGTGGTTTTTCGCGCTCATCCCGTTTGCCGCGTACTTTTACCGGCTGGGGGTGAAGACGGCCCGGGACAAGCGGTTTCCGCCCCACGGTGTGCGGGTGATCCGGGAAACATCCATAGTCGTGGGAGACGAGGCCATGCGCCGGGCCCGGCTGCTCAAGGCATTCGCGGTCTGCCTGTTCGTGCTCGCGGTGGGCGCTTCGCTGTATCTTCACGTGCTGGTGAGCAGGCTGGCCCGGGCTTTGTAAATCAGGTTGCGACAAAGGAGCAGACAATGTCGATCAACATGGAACCCATCGGATATGTAAGAACCGGCGCAGAGAAACTGCCGAGGCACTGGACGATTTCCGACGTCGAGGGCGTGCTGGAGATCGATCCGCGTTACGAAACCGGTCTACGGGACATCGAGCCCGGACAGAAGATCGTGGTGCTGTTCGTTTTCGACCGCAGCCCGGCGTTCAACGATTCGCTGTTGCTGCAGACGCCGCCCCACAAGGGAGGCCGGGAGTTCGGCGTGTTCTCCATATGCTCGCCACGGCGGCCAAACCCCATCGGCCTGTCCGTCGTGGAGGTGCTGGACAAAGACGGCGCGAATCTCCGGGTGCGGAATCTCGACATGCTGGACGGCACGCCCGTGCTGGACATCAAGCCATGGATCACGGGGGACTGACACCTCGGCTCCTTTCTATCAGCCTGTTGAAAAACGCGATCTGCGGCGTTGCGCTTCATTTCTCGTCAGT